>DAICYU010000365.1 GCA_027311485.1 Acetobacteraceae bacterium | reverse complement strand
AGCCCTGGCGTCGTTATGTGCAGTCCGCTACAACGACGCAGCGACAGGGAACTGGCGAGGTGTGATGACCGTTTACGCGGCGAAGGGCTACGGGATTGGGCTGGCGATGCTGGCACTCCTGTTCGGCTTGGCAACCTCCGCTCCTGCGGCCGAGGTTACGGACGCAACCGGACGTCATGTCGTCATTCCCGACCAGCCAGAGCGCGTCCTTCCGGCCGGTCCGCCGGCCGCCGTGCTCCTGGCTGCCATCGCCCCCGGGCAGATGATTGGCTTCCCCGAGCCAACTGGTTCGGCGACTCGCGCCGCCCTGGCGTCCCCGGCCGCCAATCTGCCGCAAGTGCCGCGCCTGACCGGGCGCACTGACACCACGATGGCAATCCAGGCACTGCATCCGGATCTGATCATCGACTACGGCACCGTCTCGCCACGGTATCAGCAACTGGCCCGTGACACGCAGGCCCGCACCGGCATTCCGACCCTGTTGTTCGATGGCACGCTGGAGCAGATTCCAGCGGTCGCCCGTACCATGGGGACAATCCTGCACCAACCCGACCGGGCCGAAGCGGTTGCGCGCTTTGCGGAGGCAATCCTGGCCCTGCCGCTATCCGCCGGTACCCATCCCCGCGTGCTGTATGCGCGTGGGCCGGATGGCACGTTCGTCGCCGGGCCGAACACCGATGTAACCGCGGTGTTCACCCGG
This sequence comes from Acetobacteraceae bacterium, assembly GCA_027311485.1. Lineage (GTDB taxonomy): Bacteria > Pseudomonadota > Alphaproteobacteria > Acetobacterales > Acetobacteraceae > Rhodopila. The sequence goes on along the minus strand of DAICYU010000365.1, from coordinate 4,204 downwards.
CTTGGCTGGCAGGTCGTCGCGCCTGAGGGGAAAGGCAGCTTCCGGCCAGCCACCGTCGATGTCATTCGCACCCTCGATCCCGACATCATCGTGCTGGCCGACCCGGCTGTAAGCCATGTTCTGACCAGCGCTGGCTGGTCCAGCCTCAGGGCCGTGCGGGATGGCCATGCCTACATCGCGCCTGCCGTGCCGTTCGGCTGGATCGAGGATCCACCCTCAATCAACCGGCTGGCGGGCCTTGCCTGGCTGCGCGGCAGCGACCCGCTGACCCTGGCGGCGCTGTTCAATGCTGATGTCTATGGCCGCGTCCTGACACAGGATCAGCTTGTTGCGATCGCCGGCGCCACACCCGTCGTTAAACCCTGATATCCCGAGGCATCATGCGCGTCTTCCTGCTTTTGCTGCTGGTTCTCGCCCCGCTCCAGGCTCGCGCCCAGGGCCTGACCGTCTTCGCCGCCGCCAGCCTGACCGACGCGCTGAAGCAGATCGCCGGATTGTGGGTCCAGGCGGGTCATCAGGCGCCGCGCCTGTCCTTTGCCGCCAGCTCCACACTGGCGCAGCAAATTGAAAATGGGGCGCCGGCTGATGTGTTCGCATCAGCCGATGAGAAGTGGATGGACTACCTGGTGAAGAAGGGCCTTATCGCTACTGACACCCGCCGCGATATCCTGGGCAACGACCTGGTTCTGATTGTCCCGTCCACCAACCCAATCCGTGTGACAATCGGGCCAAATTTCGACCTGATGACGATCCTGGGGCCGAACGGTCGACTGTCGGTGGGCAACCCGGCGCATGTGCCGGCCGGAATTTACGCCAGGCAGGCACTCCGCCGGCTAGGGCTGTGGGACAAGGTTGCGCCGCGTCTCGCCCCTGCCCCGGATGTGCGCTCCGCCCTGTTGCTGGTGGAGCGGGGCGAAGCGCCAGCCGGCATCGTTTATGGGACGGACGCCGCGATCTCCAAGGCGGTCACTGTGGCCGGTATATTCCCGCCCGACAGCCACGACCCGGTGACCTATCCCTTCGCGGCAACAAAATCCGGCGACACAGCCGAGGCGCGAGCGTTCATCACGTTCCTGTCCGGTTCAGCGGCAAGGACCGTGTGGGTCAGGAACGGCTTCAAACCCGAGTAGCAAACTGCTCCACCGAATGGACGCCAGCCATCTGCAGAGCAAGATGGGCCAGGCGATGGCCCACCGTGTCGATGGTCAGACGTCCCTCCGGCTGGTACCAGGTATATGCCCAGCTCACCATGCCGCCGATCGCCAGGGCGGCAAGGCGTACGTCGGGAATAGTAAATTCACCTTCGCGTACCCCCTCCGCCAGCAGCTCGCTCAGGACACGGTCGAACCGCTTGCGCAGGGCGTTGATGGCGGCCAACCCGGTTTCGGAGAGGTTCTTCTCCTCCCGGAAATATACGGCGATGTTGGCTTGGCGCTGTAGCACGACCTTGCTGAAGGTAACGATCCCATCAAACAGTCGCTCTGACGGGGTGCCGGGTTGTTGTGCTGCCTCCGCAATGGCGCCGAGCGACATTTCAATCGTAGGGCGGCAAATTGCCTCCAGCAGTTCCACCTTGCTGCGGAAATGCGTGTAAATGAATGGCTTAGTGACGCCCAGCTTGCCGGCGATGTCATCCAGGGTGGTGCCGCTGAAGCCTCGTTCGTAGAACAGCTTCACAGCCTCTTCCAGAATCCGCTCCCGCTTGTAGGCGGAGATTTCCTCGCGCATGTCCTTTTACCGAATAGTATATTCTGAAGCTAAGCAGAATTTTATCATCCCGACCAGTCAGGTTACCGTCTCACGGCCCATGGCCAGGAACTTCTCCCGCCGCTTCATGCGCAGTGTGGCTGCATCAGCACCATCCAGGCTGGACAGCGCGTCGTTGACCGCATTGCTGACTGCCTCCAGCGTCGCTGTCCGGTCGCGCTGAGCGCCTCCGAGCGGTTCCGGCACGATCTGATCGATCAGCTTCAGGCGCAGCAGGTCCTCGGCCGTCAGGCGCAATGCCTCGGCCGCGACCGCCGCCTGGGCCGAGTCGCGCCAGAGGATTGACGCGCAGCCTTCGGGCGAGATCACGGAATACACAGCATGTTCGAGCATCAATATACGGTCACCGGCCGCAAGCGCGATCGCGCCACCGGAACCACCTTCGCCGATGATGGTGGCGATAATCGGCACCGGCGCTTCCAGGCAGGCCTCGATCGATCGGGCGATTGCCTCGGCCTGACCACGGGCCTCAGCGTCCACGCCAGGGAAAGCCCCGGCAGTATCGATGAACGTCAGAATCGGCAGGTTGAAGCGGCCGCCAAGCTCCATCAGGCGGCGCGCCTTCCGGTACCCTTCTGGCCGAGCCATGCCGAAGTTATGGCGAACGCGGGATTCGGTATCGGTGCCTTTTTCGGTTCCAAGCACGATGACCGGGCGACCGAGGAAGCGGCCCATGCCGCCCAGGACGGCAGCATCGTCAGCAAAGGCGCGATCGCCGGCCAACGGAGTGAATTCCGTGATCAGCGAGTCGATATAATCCTGCGCCTTTGGGCGGTCGGGATGCCGCGCCACCTGGGTCTTCTGCCACGGTGTGAGCTTGGCGTAGGTGGCGCGAAGCTGCTTGTCCGCGACAGCAGTCAGGCGGGCGACCTCCTCCGAGATGTTGAGCCCATCGGGCTCTGACATCCGGCGGAGTTCTTCGATCTTGCCTTCGAGTTCGGCGATCGGTTTTTCGAAGTCTAGGAAATGACTCATGGGGTCGGGGCTTTAGCACACTTCACACGGTGGGGAAGTGGCGAAGCGGCTACCCTGATACCCGCGATCAGGCGGCTTCGGTCAACGGGTCGATCGCCACCGACCGCCAGGCCGCGGCGTCTGCAAACAGTGCGCGCAGCAACCGATTGTTCAGATCGTGACCGGTGCGGTGGGCGACAAAGCGCGCGTGCAGGGGACCGCCGGCCAGGGCCAGGTCGCCAATCGCATCGACCAGTTTGTGGCTGGCAAATTCGTTGTCCATGCGCAGCCCACCTGGGTTCAGGACAACCCCACCATCGACAACCACGGCGTTTTCCAGGCTGCCGCCAAGCGCCAAGCCTGCGGCCTGCAGTTGCTCGACCTCATGCATTTGGGCGAAGGTGCGGGCCGCGGCAATCTGGTGACGGAACGTATCAGGCGTCAAGCAGAGCGACACGGCCTGACGGCCGATCGCCACGGCCGGGAAGTCGATAGAAAGATCCATGTCCAGCATTGGTTGGCCAGCCCGTGCGATCGGGGCGAGCGGCCGGAGTTCGGCCCATGCCTCGCCGGCCGTAACCCGAACGGGTCGGCGAACCTCGATCACGTTGCGTGCGGCGTCCTGCTCAACACTGCCGGCGCAATCGAGCAGGAACAGGAACGGCGCGGCTGAGCCATCCAGAATGGGCACTTCCGGCCCATTGACCTCGATCAACGCGTTATCGATTCCCATGGCCGACAATGCCGCCATCAGATGTTCGACGGTGCCGACCCGGGCCGCTGCACTGGCCAGGACTGTGCACAGACGGGTGTCGACGACGTTGTCGAAGCGGGCCGCAATGGTCTCATCCAGATCGGTCCGGCGAAAAACAATGCCGTGGTCGATATCGGCGGGTCGGATCACAAGGTGAACCCGGCGCCCGGAGTGTACGCCGACGCCCGTGCAGTCGATCGCGGCTTTCAGCGTGCGCTGGCGCCATGCGACGGCGGCGGATTCACCAAGCAGTAGTCTGGAGACGCCTTCCATAAACCCGGACCCATTTCGCGGCTGCGAGATTGCAAACTCTATAACGTTCGTTAGCCCGTCCCGCTGACCGCGCCGAGTCAATGATTATGACCCGATGTTACGCATCGGGCTCGTGTCTTCCGCAGTTTCGATGCGGTGCATTACAAACCGGGATGGCAGTTGCGAACCAGGACGGCTGGTTCCGGCCGGGCTACTCGGCGGCCTGTGTGGACGTAACGGCGGTGGTGAAATGCGGCATGACTTCCCGTGCAAAGCGACGCAGGTTCTCCCGCGACGTGCCGCCGCCATTCAGCAGGATGTATTCTACCCCGGCATCCTGCAAACGCTCGATCTTACGACAGATCTCCTCAGGGCTGCCGTACAGGGCGCTCTCCTCACTGGCCTCACGGGTGTCGGAGAAGGCCATGATGCTGGCGGTGTTGTTGCCGTCAGAGCGCTGACTGATGGCGTGCATGC
>DAICYU010000364.1 GCA_027311485.1 Acetobacteraceae bacterium | reverse complement strand
ACATCTGCAAGGCTCGATCTACGCTGTTCCGCTGGTTTCGCTGCGGGTGCGCGCGGTGTTGACCAATACCACGCCGATCGGGGTGACTCGCGGCCCCGGCTTTGGCGAAGCGGTCAACATCATTGAACGCCTGATCGACGCGGCCGCGCGGCAGTGTGGTTTCGATCGTATCGAGCTGCGGCGGCGCAACCTTGCGGCCCCGACCCCGATGACCAATGCGTTGGGCTTCACCGTGGACAGCGGCGATTTCCGAGCGCATTTCGATGCGGCGATTGCCCGCGCCGACGTTGCCGGCTTTGCGGCACGCCGGCGGATGTCTGAGGCCGCCGGGCGCCGGCGCGGCCTGGGCATCGCCTGCCACATCAAGGGCACCGGCGGATCGCCGACCGAAAACGTCGATATCCGCTTTGCCGCCGATGGCAGCGTTTCCCTGATCACCGGCACGCAGACCATCGGCCAGGGGCATGAAACAACCATGCCGCAAATCCTGTCCGACCGGCTGGGGTTGCCGAACGCCGCGATCGAGCTGAAGCAGGGCGACACGGACCTGATCCCATTGGGCGGCGGGCATGGCAGCTCCCGCGCCACCTACATGGGCGGCACGGCAATCTGGCGTGCGTCCGATATCATCATTGAGAAAGGCCGGCGGCTGGCGGTGCAGGCTCTGGAAGCCGCCGAGGCCGATATCGTGTTCCAGGATGGCATGTTCCGGGTGGCCGGGACCGACCGGACGATCGCGCTGCTGCAACTGGCGGCCGACAATCCCGGTGCGCTGAACACCTACTATGTCTGGACACGGGATGCGATGACGTTCCCCAACGGAACGCATGTCGCCGAGGTCGAAATTGATCCGGATACCGGGCGGGTGACGCTGGAGCGGCTGACCGCGGTGGACGACTACGGGGTGATCGTCAATCCGATGATCGCGGCCGGCCAGGCGCATGGCGCGATTGCCCAGGGCATCGGGCAGGCGCTGCTGGAACAGGCGGTGTATGATCCTGGCTCCGGCCAGCCGGTCACCGGCAGCTTCATGGACTACGCGATGCCGCGGGCCGATGACCTGCCCGGCTTCGACCTGAGCTTCGCCGGGACGCGCTGTACGACCAATCCGGTCGGGGTCAAAGGCTGTGGCGAGGCGGGTGCGGTCGCGCTGTTCCCGGCAATCGGCAATGCAATCGCCGACGCGACCGGGGGCGCGAACCTGGCCGGTGCCGCGTCCCCGTACCGGGTCTGGCAGGCGATCCGGGATATGGCGGGCTGAACGGGACGTCTTGCCGGAGGGTAAGATCGGCACGAACCGCGAACCTTTGGCTGACTGGCGCATTCATTTGGCATGAAGCACGTTGCTGTAGATGAAACGGCCGCCCCGGTCCTCTCGCCCGAGGTGCTGAAGGCGGCCGCCCGGGCTGCCAGGCTGCGATACGTTACCGATCAGTCAAAAGGCATAAGGCGCGAACGCACTGCCGACGGGTTCGAGTACTATGGCCCCGATGGCCGCAAGATCACCGACGAAGATGAGATCGGCAGCATCCGCAAGCTCGCCATTCCGCCGGCCTACCAGGATGTGTGGATCTGTCCGCACGCCAACGGCCACCTGCAGGCCACCGGCCGTGATGCCAGGGGACGCAAGCAATACCGCTATCACCCCAGGTGGCGAGCGGTCCGCGACGAGGCCAAGTACAGCCGGATGCTGGTGTTCGGCAAAGTCCTGCCCAGAATCCGCGCCCAGGTGGAGAAGGACCTGGAACGCCGGGGCCTGCCGCGGGAAAAGGTGCTGGCGGCGATTGTCCGGCTGCTGGAAAGCACTCTGATCCGCGTCGGCAATGAGGAGTATGTGAAGCAAAATAAGAGTTTCGGCCTGACGACGATGCGCACCCGGCATGTCAAGGTGGAAGGCGGCAGCCGCATCCGCTTCGACTTCCGCGGCAAGAGCGGCACGGAGCATCACATCGACCTGCGCAACCGCAAGCTGGCCAGCGTGGTCCGTCGCTGCCAGGACCTGCCGGGCCAGGAGCTGTTCCAGTACCTGGATGAAAACAATGAGCCGCACACCATCGATTCCGACGACGTGAATGATTACTTGCAGGCAATATCCGGCGAACCCATCACCGCCAAGGACTTCCGCACCTGGGCCGCGACCAACCTGGCGGCGCTGGCGCTGCAGCAGTTCGAAGCCTTCGACAGCGAAGCCAAGGCGAAGAAAAACCTTGTACAAGCCGTCGAGTCCGTATCCAAGATGCTTGGCAACACACCGGCAATCTGCCGCAAGTGCTACATTCACCCGGCTATCTTCGATGGCTACCTGGACGGGCGTCTGCTGGACGCGCTGAAGCAACGGACCGAGGAAAAGCTGGCCGACCCCGGCGAAGGCCTGAAGGCCGAGGAAGCCGCCGTCGTCGCGTTCCTCGCCCGCCAGCTCGAGTCACCCGAGAAGCCGGCGATCCGGGTCGGCAAGCGCTGATGCTGCCGGCCTCCCGCTCCGAAACTCCATGTGCGTAGGCTCCCCGCACTTGGCCCTCCCGCACTGGGCCCTCCCGCACTGGGCCTTCCCACTCTTGGCGTCCACTCCGAACCCGCTATCCTCGGCGGCGGAGGAGAACGTTTACACATGGGAAACACCCGGACGCCGGTCTGGCCGCTGCTGATTGTTGGCCTCGGCACCCTGGTGGTGCCACTCGATTCCGCCGTGAACGTCGATTTCCCGGCCATCGTCGCCCGCTTCGGGCTGTCGATCCCGATGATCCAATGGGTGGTGATCAGCTACGTGCTGACGCAGACCAGCCTGATGCTGACCTTCGGCCGAGCCGGTGACATGGTGGGGTACCGGCGGATCTTTCTGTGGGGCACCGGGTTCAGCACCCTGGCCTTCACGGCCTGCGCGCTGGCGCCGTCCTATCCGTTCCTGCTCGCCGGCCGCGTCGCGCAAGGCGTCGGCGCCGGGCTGATCCTGAGTTGCGGCCCGGCGTTGGCCACCAGCCTGTTCCCAGAGGCGATGCGCACCCGCATCCTCGGCTACTACATGCTCATGTTCGGCATCGGCACCGCGCTCGGCCCTTCCGTTTTCGGCCCGCTGGTGCAGGTGTTCGGATGGGGATCGGTGTTCGCGTTCCGGGCGCCGCTGGCTTTCCTGGCGTTTCTGCTGACCTGGACCCTGCCGCCATCACGCCCACAGGCCCGTAGCGAACGGTTCGATGCCGCCGGCGGCGCGCTGCTGGCGCTGTCCGTCGGCTGCCTGCTGCTGGCGCTGAACCAGGTGCGGCACCTGACGATCAGCGCCCCGTTCGCGATCGTCGCCGCCGCGGGGCTGGTGCTGTTCTACCGGCAGGAACACCGCATCCCCAAGCCGATCATCGACTTCGTGCATTTCCGCCGGCCCGGCTTCACGCTGATCAACGTCGAGAACGCACTGGTCAACCTTGCCGCATTCTCCATCATGCTGCTGGCACCGTTCTACCTGCATGAGGCAGCCGGCCTGTCGCTGCCGCAATCCGGGTTGGTCCTGGCGGTGTCACCCATCGGCATCGTGCTGGGCGCGCCGATCGCGGGACGGCTGGCGGCGAACCGCCCGCCTCGGCTGGTCGCACTGGCCGGCATGATCGCCAGCGCGGCGGGGTTGTTCGGGATCTCTCTGGCGGGACCGCATCCCGACCTGCTGTGGCTGGGCGCATCCATGCTGCTGCAGGGAGTTGGAATCGGCGTGTTCCAGGTCGCGTATTTTGAGATTGTGACGGCCTCCATCCCACTGGAGCAGCGTGGGGTCGCGGGTGCGCTGGGCATGGCGACGCGGACGATCGGCACCGTGATGGGCGCCACTGTGCTGATGCTGCTGTTTCAGACGGTGCGCGGACCGGTGGCGGGCGTCGCGGCGCTGGTCGGTGCGTTCCAGGCCACGTTCCGCTTTGCCGCCGCGATCCCCACGGTGCTGGTGCTGCTGGAGGCTTTGCTGCTGTGGCGGTCGGGCCTTATCGGTTCAGCAACCAGAGCAGCAGGGACAGAACCACGCTGATCAGCAGGCTGGTGCCGAGCGGGGCGTAAAAGCGGAAGCCGTCACGTACGATGGAGATATCGCCGGGCAGCCGGCCGAGGCCGATGCGGCCGAGCCAAGGCCAGACGAGCCCGATGGCGGCGATGGTCAGGCCGAGGATGATCAGGGTGCGTGACATGGGTTCAGTGTCTAACCACAATCACGCCAGGGTAGCGATAATCCCCATAGAATACCTGCAAAAACAGATTGATGCCCCCGATTTCAGCCCCTCCCCGGTTCATACGATCTCGTTACGTTGTAGTGGCGTGAGTCCATCAGATTAACCACAAGCAACATCGCCTCAGGGTCGTTCCGAGGGCAAAGGCAGATGAAGGCAAATCGACACAAACTACTAAAGCATGTCAATAATTTGCATCGCCTCCTCAGTTGAGGCTGGATAGGCTCGGATAAGAGATCCCACTTTGAAGCCTGGAAGCTTGTGGAGGTTGCTGTTACGGCCGCGCGCCGGAGGATAGACATCGTAGGCTATACGAGCCGTATCGAGGGATTTGCGCAACGAAACTCTGTCCAGAAGCCAGATCGGTTGCTTTGCTCCGCTCATCTTGTCCACTGCGAACGTGGCACCCGTCCGTGTCTCATATGCGGAGATGTATTTTGTGCCCTGGGTAGACCGCTGATCCGGGTGTGGCAGCAAATCGCCTCGCCTTGAAATTTGAACAAGGATTGCGTCCCTGATTAAATTCAATGGCACGGGACGGACGTCCGGTGACTTGCGCGATGATAGATTACCGGTTGATGCTGCGGCCATGTCGCCTTCCTTTTGTTCTGAGGCGACATCCAATAGATACATCAATTAGACAAACGCAATAGCTTGTTATTGGCGACGCGCTAGGAATACGTCGCCGTCCTCGCCACTGCGGTCGTACCTGACCGCTT
>DAICYU010000363.1 GCA_027311485.1 Acetobacteraceae bacterium | reverse complement strand
CGCACCACTCAGTGGCAGCGCTCCCACCGAGCCTGCATCATCTCAGTCCCCAACCGCCGCCGCCAAAGCCCCGGCAGCCACAGCAGCGGCAGCAGGAGCGGCAGCATCATCCTCGACGCCAGCACCGGCGGCCAGCAGCACCAGCAGCGCCACGATCGCGAAGATCCAGGCAAAGGCGATCTGCAACCAGGACCGGTTCTCATCCAGCCGGCGATATTCCGAGACGGCCTGCTCCGTCCGCTTCATATAGCCCAGGATCGAGGGGTCGATTGGGCGGCCGATCAGCAGCATCAGCGGCGGCGTGGATTCAAGCCGCACCACAGCCCGCACGCGGGTGCCATCGCCACCGTCCAGGACCACTACGTCGCCGCGCAGCGCCTGTTGCGTCACCGATTGCGACGGCGGCTCCACCCCCATGCCGACGAACATACCGGCGGCGGCCATCACCTGACCGGTCGTGGGTTCGTAGATTACCGCCTCGGTCAGGCCGCGCAGTGTGGTCTGCGTGTCCAGCACCTCGGCGAACACCGTCGGGTCGGCGGACAGGAAGCGGCCGGCGCGGGCCAGATCGTTTGCCATTTCCAGCGCAACGGCGCGGATGTTGTTGCGATGCTCCTCCAGATAGCCGCGGGCGACCTGGAGCGATTCATCCAGTGAGGCGCGTACCGGGTCGTTGAACCAGGACTGGATGCCGAAATGGAAGAACGCCACGGCGAAGCAGGCCACGACAATGGTCGGCGCCACAGCCACACCGCTGAACAGAAAAACCAGGCGGACATGCAGCTTCGAGCCGGCCGAACCGCGCCGTCGTTCGACCCAGACGCGGGTCAGGCGACCGGCAAGCACCATCCCCAGCAGCAGCAGCACTGACAGATTGGCCAGGACAAGGCCGACGCCGACGCCGGGCTTCCAGCCAAGTGGCGAGCCGCGCGCCAGGATGATGAACGTCGCCAGCCCAACCATCAGGGCCAGCGTCGTCATCAGCAGCGTGACGCCCTTGCCCAGCAGGAAATCGGCAAGCCGGCCGGCGCCAGACGATCTTGGATCCGAAATGATATCCGGCGCGGCGACCCGACTGAGATCCGGCCGGCGCGTCTGGACGTTCATGTCGGACGCCATGGGAAATCCGGCTGCATCACATCAGGCCGCGCACGACCGGGATTTCCAGATCCCGGATTTTCTTGCGCAGCGTGTTGCGATTGAGGCCGAGCATGGAGGCGGCTTTGATCTGGTTGCCGCGGGTGGCGGCGAGGGTCAGCCGGATCAACGGCCGTTCAACCTCGGCGATGATCTTGTCATAGACGTCGGTGACGCCCATCCCGTCGTTATGGGCGGCGAGGAATTCCTTGATGTGCCGCTCGACAGCGCTGGACAGGGTTTCCGGGCCGCCATCCGGCTGCGTCGCACTCGCCGCCGGCCCGGACGCAGGCGCCGGGTCCGTCAGTTCGGCGTCGATTACCGTGGCGCTGATGACCTCATCGGGGCACAAGGCGGCCAGGCGGCGCATGACATTTTCCAGCTCACGCACGTTGCCGGGCCAGGTGTGTTGCTTCAGCCGGTCCACCGCGCCCTGATCCAGGCTTTTCGCCGGCAGGCCGTCTTCCCGCGCCCGGTCCAGGAAGTGCCGGGCGAGCAGCGGGATATCCTCGGCGCGTTCGCGCAACGGCGGCAGCCGGATGGGAACGACGTTCAGCCGGTAGAACAGGTCCTCACGGAACAGGCCCTGGCGGATGGCATTGCGCAGGTCGCGGTGGGTGGCCGCGATGATGCGGACGTTCGCCTTGATCGGCTGCCGGCCGCCGACGCTGGTGAACTCCCCTTCCTGCAGCACGCGCAGCAGACGGGTCTGCGCCTCGGGCGGCATGTCGCCGATTTCGTCCAGGAACAGCGTCCCGCCATTGGCCTGCTCAAACCGGCCCTGGGACCGGTTGGTGGCGCCGGTGAAGGCGCCCCGTTCATGCCCGAACAACTCGCTTTCGATCAGTTCGCGGGGGATGGCGGCCATGTTGATGGCAACGAACGAGCCCGATCTTCGTTTCCCGTAGTCGTGCAGGGCGCGGGCCACGAGTTCCTTACCGGTGCCTGATTCACCATTGATCATGACGGTCAGGTCGGCGGTCGTCAGCCGTGCGATGGTGCGGTAGATTTCCTGCATCGCCGGGCTGCGGCCGATCAGCGGCAGGCGTTCCTCGGCGTCCTTGGCTTCGGGCGGAGAGGACGTCGGCTCCGCCGGCGCCGCCAGGGCCCGTCCGACAACCGACAGCAACTCGCGCAGGTCGAAGGGTTTCGGCAGGTATTCGAACGCGCCGCGCTGGGTGGCCTTCACAGCGGTCATCAGCGTGGACTGCGCGCTCATGACCACCACACGAAGCTCCGGACGGATACGCTTGATGCGCGGAATCAGGTCCAGGCCGTTTTCATCCGGCATCACGACATCGGTGATCACCAGGTCGCCTTCGCCATCCTCCACCCAGCGCCACAGGGTCGCGGCATTGCCGGTGCTGCGCACCTGGTAGCCGGACCGTCCCAGAGCCTGGGTGAGGACGGTACGGATCGAACGATCGTCATCAGCGACGAGAACTGTCGGCAGGGTCATTGGTCGGCGTCTTTCTCCGTGACGACCGGAAGATGAAGGCGGAATTCTGTGCGTCCGGGGCGGCTGTCGACCTCGATCAGGCCGCCATGGTCGCCGACGATCTTGGCCACCAGTGACAAGCCAAGCCCGCTGCCGGTGGTTTTCGAGGTCACGAAGGGTTCGAACAGATGCGGCCTGATATCCTCGGCGATTCCCGGGCCGTTGTCGCGCACGGCGACGAACAGCGGCAGGTCGAGCCGCTCGGTCGTGCCTGGAACCGCGACGCGCACGCCGTGCTGGAAGCCGGTTGCCAGGGTGATCTCGGGATGCGCAATCCCCTCCTGCGTCACTGCTTCGGCGGCATTCTTGACCAGGTTCAGCACCACCTGGATCAGCTGGTCCCGATTGGCCCAGACCGGCGGCAGCGACGGATCATACAGCTCATGGAACCGGACATGCGCGGCGAAGCCTGATTGAGCCAGCTTGCGCACATGCTCCAGCACCCGGTGGATATTGACCGCGGTGCGGGCGATCGGCTTGGCGCCAAACGCCTCCATCCGGTCGACCAAGGCACGGATCCGATCGGCTTCATCCCGGATCAGTTCCGCAAGTTCCCGGTCGTTCGGGCCGACGCTGGTTTCCAGCAACTGCGCCGCGCCGCGAATGCCGGACAGCGGATTTTTCACCTCATGCGCCAGGATCGCCGCCATGCCGGTGACGCTGCGCGCCGCGCCGCGGAAGGCCAGTTGCCGGTCGAGCGCCCGGGCGGCGGAGGCATCCTGGATCACCAGCAGCACCGCCTCCGGTTCCTCGGGCAGTGCGGTGCCCTGCACCGTAATGCCCTGCTTATGCAGGCGCGGGCTTTCCAGCGTCAGATCATGCTCGGAAATGGTGGCTTCGCTGGCGCGCACCTGGTCGATCAGCAGGAACAGCGGATTGTCCGCAGGCAACAGGTCGTTCAGCCGCAGCTGCGCCAGGCTGGCGGCCGAAATGCCGAGGAATTGTTCCGCGGCATGGTTGACGAACCGGAAGTTGTTTCCCGCGTCCAGCAGAATGACCGGCACCGGCAGGGCGCCAAGTATCACGCCCGAGTCGGCCGGCCGCACCCGCCCTGCCAGAAGGCGGGAGGCTTTCGCCATGACCGCGCTCATGCCGCTTCCGCCGTCAGAGTTTCACCGGCGGGCGTCTCGTCGCGGCCCGGTGCCTTCCGGGTTACGCCGCGGGCGATCAGCGGATCGTAGAAGCGATCAATCAGGCGCAGCACGGACTCCGCATCAGGCAAGCGATTCATCTCCGCGCGGAATTCGGCGGATCCGGGCAGGCCGCGCGAGTACCAGGACAAGTGCTTACGCGCCAAACGGACGCCAGGCCCGACGCCAAACTGGGTCAACATCATCTGATAATGCCCGAGAAGTATTGCTTTCTGTTCGGCCAAGGACGGTTCGGGCAGGTGTTGACCGGTGCGCAGGTAATGGGCGGCCTGGGCCAGGAACCAGGGACGGCCATAGCAGCCACGGCCGATCATGACGCCGTCGGCGCAAGACAACGCCAGCGCTTTCGCGGCGTCCTCCTCGGTCAGGATATCGCCATTGACGATCACCGGCAGCGTCACCGCCTGCTTGACCTGCCGCACAAACGCCCAATCGGCGGTTCCAGTGTAGAATTGCTGCCGCGTCCGGCCATGCACGGTGACCATACGGATGCCGGCCTCCTGCGCGATGCGCGCCAGGCGCGGCGCGTTCAGGCTGCTGTGATCCCAGCCCATGCGCATCTTCAGCGTCACCGGCACCGGCACGGCCTTGACCGTCTCGGCCAAAATCGCCGCCGCCGTGGTCTCATCGCGCATCAGCGCCGACCCGGCCGCCTGCCCGACAGCGACCTTCTTCACCGGACAGCCGAAGTTGATGTCGATCAGGTGGGCGCCCTTGTCGACGGCGAGTCGAGCGGCCTCTGCCATCGCTGCCGGATCGCAGCCGGCAAGCTGCACCGCGCTGACGCCGCCGCAGCCGTCGATTTCCGCCATGTCCAGCGTTTTACGATTTTCCCGGATCATCGCCCAGGAAGCAATCATCTCCGAGACCACCATGCCGGCGCCCAGCTGCTTGGCGGTTCGGCGGAACGGCAGATCAGTGACGCCGGACATAGGTGCCAGGATGACCGGTGTCTCGATCCGGATACCATGTCCCAGATCGATCGACCCGAGGGCAGTAGGTGTGATGTGAGAACGACAGTTGCCCATGATTTAAGCAACCTAGCGACACATTCACCAACGCGCAATCGCTAACCGGTCTATTTCGCACGCAACCGGCAGCCGTTCGGTTCGTTTCGACCTGTTGTCCATAGCACAGG
>DAICYU010000362.1 GCA_027311485.1 Acetobacteraceae bacterium | reverse complement strand
GCCACCGTCGCCAGCCGCGCGTCATCACTGGTCGGCGTCACCAGGAAGATTGGGTGGACGCCGTGGGGTGTCAGCGCCGCCAACAGTGGCGTCGCCTCGTCCGCCGGCAGATCGGGAATGATCACGCCGCCGACGCCGGCCTTGGCGCAGTCCAGCACGATCTCCTCCACCGCATCGCGCGCCGCGGTCACCACGGCGCAATCCGGCACTTCCGGCAGGTCGCGCACGTTCGGATAGCAGGTCTGCTCACCGATCGTCTGGTACCGCGCGTTCACCGGGTAGGATCGCCCGGCATAGTGCTTCATGTTGAACAGCACCCGCTCCCCGAAGGATCCGGCGCGCGTCGACGCGCCGATCACCGCGATGCTGGCCGGATGAAGCAAACGCGTAAGCTGTTCCCGGGTGTAAACCCCCGTGCGCCTTGTCTGCATATCGTTCTTGCCTGATTGACGTTCCCAACCCGGCCAGCATACTCACCAGTAGCGTTGCGGCAAGCCAATCGGGGGAAACCAGGATGTCATCGCTTTTCGACCTGACCGGAAAGGTCGCCATCGTTACCGGTTCGACCAAGGGCATCGGCCTCGCCATCGCGACGCGCATGGCGGAGCACGGGGCGACCGTGGTGATCTCAAGCCGCAAGGCGGACGCGTGTGAGGCGGTTGCCGCGCAGATTCGTGACAAGGGCGGAAAGGCCGTGGTGATCCCCTGTCATATCGGCCGCAAGGAGGAGTTGCAGAACCTGGTGGACCAGACGGTCGCCCGCTGCGGCGGTATCGACATCCTGGTTGAGAATGCCGGCGTGAACCCCTATCTCGGCCCGTCCGCCGGCATGCCGGATGACGCGTATGAGCGGGTGATGGGTTCCAACGTGCGCAGCAACTGGTGGCTGGCGAACATGGCGATCCCGCACATGGTGCAGCGCGGCGGCGGCTCGGTCATTATCATCTCCTCGATCGGCGGTTTGCGGGGATCGGCCCAACTCGGCGTCTATGCCCTGTCAAAGGCGGCCGACATGCAGCTTGCCCGCAACATCGCCGTGGAGTGGGGGCCGAAGAACATCCGCGCCAACGCGATCGCCCCGGGCCTGGTCCGCACCGATTTCGCCCGTGCGCTATGGGAAAACCCCGAGCTGTATCGCAAGCGCACCAAGGATACGCCGCTGCAACGGATCGGTGAGCCGGATGAGATCGCCGGTGCGGCGGTGTTCCTGGCGTCCGCCGCCGGCAGCTTCACGACCGGTCAGACCATTGTCATCGACGGCGGCACTACCGCCGGATCGGTCGTCTCACACGACGACTGAGGACCACAGGGACGCCAACGCGGCATGGTTGGTGAGCCAGCAATGTGGGCTGCGCTTCACCACCTCCAGCGCGTCGAGGAATGCCAAGGCCCCGTATGGCCGGCCAAAGACATGCGCATGCAGGGTGATATCCAGGCAGGCATGAGGGTTGCCCAATCTAGGCCACCCGTCGACGATGCGGGCCAGGGTCCGGGTGAACGCGTCCGGCTCGTTGCCGTATCGGATGTATAACGGCATGTCGTTCACTTCCATGGTGAACGGCACACCGAGGAGCGGACCGGCGGCGGTTTCGATCCGGTATGGCAGGTCGCTGTCGAACATTTCAGCATGGAACCCAAACCCGTGCTCTGCCAGCAGCCTTGATGTGTTCGCGCTGGGTGTGCAACGCGGGCTGAGCCAGCCGAGCGGCGGCGATCCTGCCGTCCGGGTCAGGACGTCAACGCACCGCGCGATATCGGCCGCTTCCTGCTCCAGCGTCAGGTAGGCCGGCAGCGTTCCCTGGCTCCAGCCATGGGCCGCCACGGTGTGGCCACGCCGAGCGATTGTTGCTGGCAGATTTGGGTATTGGTCAGCCACGATGCCCGAGGTGTAGAAGACAGCCTGTACTCCCTGTTGATCCAGCAGGTCCAGCAGCCTCCAGGCACCGACCTTGGCGCCATAATCCGCCCAGGATCGTGCTTGCAGGTCCACCACGCCGGGACGCAGCGGATTGCCCATCGGGCCAATGCCGGGGGCATCCGGTGCCGCCCACCCCTCCAGCATCACGCTGACCGAAATCGCCAGGGGCCGGGCTTCCGGCCATCCCGCGGGGATGTGCAATTTCTCCATCATTTTCTCCTCACGGTTGAGCCCGTTGGTGGCGAGCCAGCGCCGGATGATTCCTGGCCGGGGAGCCGGCGTAAAGCCGGGGCAGTACGCCAGGCCAGCACCCCAGGGCAGGCGCGTGCCGTGCCGCAAGGCGCCCGATGTCGCAGGCGGCGGCCCGCGCACTGTTCATGGATGATGCGATCCAGAAATGGAAATATTACAAATCAGTAGAATATCCGACTCATTTGTGATGGCTCCGGCAGTGGTCGCGTCGTTGCCAACCAGATCAGTCCGACGCAATCATCGTTGCGCAAAGCGGGACCGGGGAACGGCACGCGAGCGGAAGGAAGCAGCGATGTCTGGCAGCACGACGTTGACCTGGCTTGGCGGCGGCGACAATCTTGCGTCCGATCCTAACGACTGGTCGCCCACCGGCACGCCCGCGCCCGGCGATACGTTGCTTCTCAATACCGGCACTATCAATCTCGTCGGCGACATCCTCGCCGGCAGCACCGTGTCGGTGGACAACCACCAGGCCGATGTCGGGATCAATGTCACCGGCAATGCCACGCTCAATCTTCTCGAAGGATCGCCCGAGCCGGCGAACGCGACGGTCGATGTTGCCATCACCGCAGGCAGCACGCTCGCGCTGACCGCTTTCGTCGCCCTGAGCACCCTTCTCACCAACGGTGGCACGATTGCCTTCGATGGCACGAACACCTTCGCGGCGTTCAAGACCGTGTTCGATGACGACCTGACCGGATCAGGGACAATTCAATTGTCCAGCGGCAACGCCGCCGGTGAGAACATGGAGATCAACGGCGCCGTCGGAAGTGGCCTGACCTTTCAGATTCAGTCAGGCGCCTCGGATGCCGATCTGATCATTGATAAACCCCAGGACTTCGCCGGACTGATAAAACTCACCCCGGTCCCCGTAACGCTCGGCCATATCGAATTTGCCGGGCTGCACGCGACCAACGCCACGCTGTCGAACGGCATCCTGCAACTTTACGATGGCAATACGCTGGTTGACACGGTCCGGTTCGACAACGCCAACCAGGCCGTGCAATTGGAGCAGGCAGCCCAGGGCGTATTCCTGACCGCAGGCACATCCAACGACCTGGGGACGCTCAGCGGTACGGCAATCCCGCTCAGCACGCAGGGAACAACTGCGAATTTCACCGTTCAGGACGAAACCAGCGGACAGTCCTATTCCAGCGCCGGGTCGTCCTATACTGGTCCGGTCCCGGGTCTTACCTCCGAATTTGTCGTCAATACCTCCGACATTATCAATGTAACCGCCAACACGCCGAACGTTTTCATCGAAGTCGCACCTTCGCCGGGCGGACAGCCGCCGTCGCAGTGCGGCATCAATGTCTCGGCCGTGAATGGCAACAATGTCCTGGACGGATACGCCAACAGTAACTTCTATACGGGCGGAAAGGGCACCGACCAGTTTTATGAGGACACCCGTACCCTGACGCAGAATTCATGGTCCACGATCGTGAACTTTCATTCCGGTGATAACGTGACGCTGTGGGGGGTCACGCCGTCCGACTTCTCGCTGAATTGGATCGGCGACACCTACGGGGCCCCCGGGGCAACCGGACTGACGGGCGTATTGGTTCCTGCCAAGGCGGGTCAGCCGGACGTCGGCATAACCCTGGCCGGATACACAACAAACGATTTCACCAACGGCAAGATCGTGCTCAGCTACGGAGAGACGCAGGCGCAGGGCGGCGTGCCGGGCAGCACCTACCTGTCGATCCACGCGACGTGAGCGGAAAACCGCGTCCCGGAACGAAAGGGTCGGGCATGACCGGCTTCATGACCATGTCCAGGCCGATCACGCTCTCAGTGGCGCCGGCGTCGGGTGTCCCGGCTAATCCTGGCTGAATTCGCCCGACTTGCCGCCCGCCTTGTGCGTGACCCTCAGGCCGTCGACCCGCATCGACCGATCGACGGCCTTGCACATGTCATAAACGGTGAGTGCGGCAACGCTTGCGGCTGTCAGCGCCTCCATCTCGACCCCGGTCTGCCCGGTGGTGCGCACGGTTGCGATGATCTCGACGCCAGGCCCGGATGGATCGGCTACCAGGTCAACCGTCACTGCGGAAATCGGCAGCGGATGACATAGCGGGATCAGGTCAGCCGTCCGCTTTGCGCCCATAATCCCGGCCAGACGCGCAACGCCCAGCACGTCGCCCTTCTTGGCGGTGCCCTCCTGGATCATCGCCAGTGTTGCCGCCTGCATGACGACCCGGGCGCGGGCCGTCGCCGAGCGCGCGGTGGACGGCTTGTCGGAAACATCGACCATGGCGGCGTTTCCGGCCTGGTCAAAATGGGTAAATCCGCTCATGCCGCGTTGCCATCGCCCAGCAGTTCGCGCACTGCGGCGGCGACATCGGGCTGCCGCATCAGGCTTTCACCGACCAGGTAGCAGTTCGGTCCGACCGCCGACAGCCGCCGCAGATCGTCGGTGTTCCGGATCCCGCTTTCGGCAATCAGGAAGCGGTCGGGCGGCACCAGCGGGGCCAGTTCCTCCGTAATCGCAAGATCGGTTTTCAACGTCTTGAGATTGCGGTTATTTATCCCGATCAGAGAGGTTTCCAGAGCCAGTGCGCGATCCAGCTCATCGCGGTCATGCACTTCGACCAGGACGTCCATATCAAGGCTGTGGGCAATCTGCTCCAGTTCCCGTGCCTGTGCGTCGGACAGCGCCGCCATGATCAGCAGAATACAATCGGCGCCAATCGCCCGGCTTTCGTACACCTGCCAGGGATCCAGCATGAAATCCTTACGCAGGACTGGCAGTGACACGGC
>DAICYU010000361.1 GCA_027311485.1 Acetobacteraceae bacterium | reverse complement strand
CGCTTGGTGCCGGTATCGCTTGGTGCCGGTATCGCTTGGTGCCGGTATCGCTTGGTGCCGGTATCGCTTGGTGCCGGCGGTTGCCGCGATGCGAAACAAGGTCCTTGGTCAAATGATCGGCTTGACATGACGAATCGCGTGCTTCGCGGGCGGCACGCGATGCCGGGCCATCGGAACAGGCTGCGCTGGCAGCCGAGTTGGTGGTAAGTGCCGGGAGCCATGCCGCCCGTTGCCTCCAAGGACGTTGCAGATGAGATCGATAGCGGTTCCGCCCTACCGCGCCGCTTTTTCGACCGCCCTGCCCCCGAGGTCGCGCATGACCTGATCGGCACCACGCTGCTGCTGGACGGCGTCGGCGGCATCGTCGTGGAGGCCGAGGCGTATGATCGCGAGGACCCGGCCTCCCACAGTTTCCGGGGACAGACGGCCCGGAATGCGGCGATGTTCGGGCCCGCCGGGCATGCGTATGTCTATCGCTCCTACGGCCTGCACTGGTGCCTGAATGTCGTGTGCCTGCCGGGCAGCGCGGTGCTGATACGGGCGCTGGAGCCGGGCGCCGGCATCGCCGTGATGCAGGCGCGCCGGGCCATCACCGATATCCGGCAGCTTTGCAGCGGTCCGGGCCGGTTATGCCAGGCGCTGGGCGTTACCGGCATGATAGACGGCAAGCCACTGGACCAACCGCCGTTCATGTTACGAAATCGGATTGATCAGGTGGCGGTTGCGGCCGGGCGGCGTATCGGCATCACTCGCGGCGTCGATACCCCGTGGCGGTTTGTCCTCGCCGGCTCCCGGTTCATCAGCCGCGCCGTTCGCTGACATGGCGGTGCCTGCTTCGCGCTGCGGACTTTACGCCGCAGACGCCGCCCTGCCTTGCCGCCGGGCGAACGCCACCGCTGCCGGAGTCGCCTCCGGCGATTTCCCGTCTCATCGGGCCCCTCCTCATCGGGCAGGATGCGCGCCCGGGCAAGCCATCCGGCGGCGCAGCCTGGTGCTGGCGCGAGTCCGTCATAGGCGGCATTGCGATGCCAGCGCAATTTATAACGTATTAGTTACGTTAATCCAAGGTATAGGCGATAAAGTGCAGACCTAGGGATATTTCATTCCATTACGTACCAACCGCGCCTGAAATTTTGATTGCGGCCTATTTGAGGCCTTTACCGTCTCACGAAAGCGCGAGTAGGAATGGAGTCACGCCAATCAATACCGGATATTGCTGCCCCCGGAACGAAAGTAGTGCGTGCCGCGTGTTCCATGTCTCAGCCCGGCCCCGCGTGACAGACGCGGCAAATCTGACGGAAAGCAGCAATGCTGCAGTGGGCCCCGCATTGCCCCGGCTGCGCTTTCCGGTTCTTCTGCTCGGCCTTGTCCTGGCCGTGCTGCTCCCCTCGCTTGCGATCGGTGTCGGCGCCGCGTACCAAAGCGCCGCGCAGCGAGGCACCCTGGCCGAGGGCCGTCTGCGTGAAAACGCCCGTGCGCTGGCTCTTTCGGTCGGCGGAAGTATCGAGGGGTTGTTGCAGGCGACGGCCACCCTGGCGGACAGCCCCGCGCTGGACCCCGGCACCGACCCTGCCGTCACCGATGATGCGCTGCGCCGAGCGAGCCGGGTGCTGGGATTGCCGATTGCGATGACCGCGCCGGATGGGCGGATCATCGTTCATACAGAAATGCCGCGCGGCGCACCGCTGCCGCACGCCAGCCATCCGGCAGCCTACCGGCGTGTGCTGGAAACCGGCCAGCCGGCGATCGTCGACCTTTATACCGGGGTGATCTCGCATGCCCTGCAGGCCGCGGCCATGGTGCCGGTCATGCGCGACGGTCGCGCCCGGGCCGTTTTGGCGGTCCGGGTCGAAGTCGATCATTTGCGCCGGCTGTTGATGGCGCAGCCGTTGCGGCCGGGCGCGTTTGCCGGTCTGGTCGATGCCAGCCATCGCGTCGTGGCACGTTCGGACAGCCAGCACAGCGCCCGGATCGGCCAGGCGCTGCCCGCCGGCAACGCCGCGCATCTGGCAGCGGCCGACGCCGGACTGTTTCGCGGGCCGTCGATGAACGGTCGTCCGCTGGTATTCGCCTTCCACAGCGTGCCGTCCATGCCGGGCTGGTCCGTCATCGTGGCCGAACGCGCCGCCGACCTCGATGCCGCATGGCGCACGCCGTTGCTGACCCTGGGTGTCGGTGGCGTGCTGGCACTCGCGCTCGGCGCCGTGCTGGCATCGCTGGTGGGCCGGCAGGTGATCATCCCGCTGCGCCGGCTCCGCGATCACGCGCATGCGCTGGCCGCGGCGAACGGGGAACCTGTCGGGCAAGGTGCCGCGGCGCTGCCGCGTGCCGCCGTGGCCGAACTGGAAGCCCTGCGGCGTGGCTTTGCCGCGGCCGAGGATGCGCTGCATCGCCGGTCCCGCACCCAGCAAGTCGTCAGCGACGCGCTGCTAAGCAGCGAGGCTCGGCTGCGCGAGCTGCTGGCGACGGTCGACATGGGTGCATTCATGGCGCGGGAACTCGACGATACGATCCAGCACTGGTCGGCCGGATGTGAACGCCTGTACGGCTGGACGGCAGCGGAAGCGATTGGCCGTTCGTCCCAGGCGCTGCTGGGCACGCGCTACCCGGAACCGGTCGCCACGATCGGGGCGAAGCTGGAACGCGACGGCATGTGGACCGGGGAGTTGTGGCACCGCACGCGCGACGGGCGCGGCCTGATCGTCATTGCCCACAAGGTGCTGCGCCGCGATGCCGCCGGACATGCCACCGTGCTGGAAGTCCTGACCGATACGACGGGACAGCGCGAGGCCGAGGCTAGACTGAGGGCCGTGCTGGAAGCGCTGCCGGTCGGGGTGGTGATCGCCGATGCGCAAGGCGGGCTGGTACATTGCAATGCCGCCCACCACCGGCTGTGGGGCGTGCCGCCGCGGACCGAGAACTGGAAGGACTACGCCAACTGGGTCGGCTACTGGCCGGATACGGGTGAGCGGATCAAGGCCACCGAGTGGGCCATGACTCGCGCGTTGCTGACCGGCGAAACGATCCAGGGCGAGATGGTCGAGTGCGAGCAGTTCGGCACCGGCGAACGACGGATCTTCATCAACAACGCCGCGCCGATCCGCGATCCCGCCGGCACCATCGTCGGCGGTGTGGTCGCGGAGCTGGACGTGACCGAAGCCCGGCAGGCCGAAGCCAGCCTGGCGGAGAGCGAGGCTCGGCTGCGCACGCTGATCGAGACGGTCCCGGTCGGGCTGGTGCTGGCGGAGTTTCCGTCCGGGCGGATCGTCAGCGGCAACAGCTATGTCGAGACGCTGCTGCGCCATCCGGTTCTGCACTCACCGGATTTCCACAGCTACGATGAATGGGTTTCGTACCACGCCGACGGGACCCGCGTGCAGTCGCATGAATACCCGCTGGCGCGGATGGCCCTGAACGGCGAGGACAACCCGACGATCGAGGTGCATTATCAGCGCGGTGACGGCACGCGGGCATGGATGCGGGTGCTGGGCCGGGCGATCCGCGACCGGCGGGGGCGGCTGATCGGCGGCGTTATCGCGATCATGGACGTGGATGCCGAACGCCAGTCCCGGGACGCGCTGGCGCGCACTACGGCGGAGCTGGAGCAATTGGTAGGGGAGCGCACCCGGGCGCTGCGCGAGAGCGAGTCCCGGCTGGCTCAGGCTTCCAAGATGGAGGCGCTGGGCCGTCTGGCCGGCGGGGTGGCGCACGACTTCAACAACATCCTGCAGGTGGTGCAGGGCAGCGCCGACATGGCGGCACGACGGCTGCGCAGCGATCCCAAGCTGGCGGAGCCGCTGATGGACATGGTGGTGGACGCCGCCGCTCGTGGCATGGATGTGACGGGGCGGCTGCTGGCCTTCGCCCGGCGCAGCGACCTGATTGCCGCGCCGATCGCCCCGGCGCCGCTGTTGGATGGCCTGACGCGCATGCTGCGCCACACGCTGGGACCGACGGTGCGGCTGCAGGTGGAGGTCGGGCCGGACGTGCCGCCGCTGATGGCGGACCGGGGGCAACTGGAAACGGTGCTGGTGAACCTGGCCAACAATGCGCGGGATGCGCTGCCGGCGGATGGGGGAACGATCACGCTGAGTGCGACCGCACCGGACACGCTGCCGGAGCATTTGGAACCGGGGCGGTATGTCCGGCTGTCGGTATCCGACACCGGCGAGGGCATGACGCCCGAGGTGCTGGCACGGGTCAGTGAGCCGTTCTTCACCACGAAGGCGCGCGGCAAGGGAACCGGCCTGGGGCTGGCGATGGCACGTGGCTTCGCCGAGCAGTCGGGCGGTGGGCTGGTAATCGAGAGCACGCCAGGGGTGGGCACGACGGTGTCGCTGTGGCTGCCGGTCGCGCAGGGCGGCCGGCCCACGCCGGACACGGGCGAGCGGGTCGATGCGCCGCCGCCGACGCAGCACAACGCGGTGCTGCTGGTTGATGACGATCCAACAGTGCGCGCGGTGCTGTCGGCCATTCTGGACGATCAGGGCCACAGCGTCACGGAGGCGGACAGTGCGGATGTGGCGCTGCGCTTGCTGGATGCGGGGATCGCGGCGGACGTGCTGGTGACGGACCTGTCGATGCCGGGTTCGATGGACGGGCTTGGATTGGTGCGGGAGGCGCGTCGTCGGCGGGCCGGGATGCCGGCGGTGCTGGTGACCGGGCATCTGACGGAGGCGGAAGACGCGGCGGTGGCGGCGGCCGGCCGGGGCGGTCCGTTTGTGGTCCTGCGCAAACCCGCGCCGGGGCGGGCAATTCAGGCCGGGATCGAAGCGGTGCTGCAGGGGCGGTAGCGGCGGGATGTTGGATGGTGGTTTTGCGCGCGGCGGCCCCTCTCATACCCCTGCCCTGGTGAATGACCGGTCTCGCCCATTCGCGGACCTTCAAGCCCGGCCCGCAAAGGTCCTATTTTGAGAATGGAACGGTCACATACTCCGTGACCGC
>DAICYU010000360.1 GCA_027311485.1 Acetobacteraceae bacterium | reverse complement strand
GTCCTTCTCGGTGCCGGCGTAGATCGTGAACACGAAGCGGAACTGGTTGCCGCTGTCCTGCAGGTTGCGCAGGAAGGCGATGTCGTTGCCAACGTAACCCAGCTCGAGCACCGCGTCGGGGTTCAGCGCTGCGATGTTGTTGATCAGTACCGTGTAGTTGGACGTGCTGGTCGGCACGCCCTGGTAGTAAACGACCTTGACCTTGCCGTCACGCTCGAAGAAGCCCTTCAGCGCCGCGGCCTGGGTGCCGGTGAAATCGTTGGTGGAGTACAGGATCGCGACCGTCTTGATGCCCTGCTTCGCGCCCTCATCGGCCAGGAAGTCCGAGATGTAGTGCGGCCAGATGGTCGAAACCGGGTCGGCCATCAGGGCGATGTAGGGGTTGTCGTTGGTAAAGAAGGCTGCGCCGGTGCCGGAGACGTCGAACAGGAACTGCTTGTGCTCCCTGGCGATCGGCACACCGACCGAGGTCAGCACCGAGCCGGAATCGGCGACCAGCAGATCGACATGGTCCTGCGTGATCAACTGGTTGTAAAGCGTTGCGGCGGTTGCCGTGCTGCTTTGATCATCGTAGGCGATCAGCTTGATCGGGATCCGTTTGCCATACGGCTGCACAACCGGCCCGCCCTGTGCGTTGATGTCATCGACCCACAGCTTGAATGCATCGAACACCGGCATCGAAATGCTGGCATAGGGCCCCGAGCTCGCATACAGCGCGCCGATTTTGATTTCACTCGGCGCAGTCTGTTGCGCCTGAGCGGTACTCGCGGCGGCGGCAAACAGCATGCCGGCGGCCAGGGCCTTCAACTTCATTCCCGTTTCCTTCACCTGTGCCCGAGGGATTGAATCGCGGGCGACGGAATCCGTCACCGGTGACGCCCCGGGGAATGATGATTGTCCATTCGTATTCGCGATCCGCCGCAGCCGCAACGAAGCGCGGGCGCATAGAAGGCATCCGGCGCTTTCCTGTCAATTCCCGGCCTATGGACCGCTGGAACAACTTGCCGCACGCTGCCGGGATCGCGATCGGGAAGGACAGGCGCATGACGTATCGTCCGACAGTGTATGGCACGCGGCACGCGATCTCGGCCGGACATTACCTGGCTGCATCGGCCGGATTTTCCATCCTGGAGGCAGGCGGTAATGCGGTCGACGCCGGCGTGGCCGCCGGGCTGGCGCTTGCGGTCCTGCAGCCGGATCTTGTGAACGTGGCGGGTGTCGCGCCGATCCTGATCCGGCTCATCGATGGCACGGTGGAGAGCATCGCCGGCCTTGGCTGGTGGCCAAAGGCGCTGCCGGCCGACCTGTTCATGCGGCAACACGGCGGCAAGATCCCGGACGGTGTATTGCGCACCGTGGTTCCGGCGGCACCGGATGCCTGGATCACGGCCTTGCGCCGGCACGGGACCATGCGGTTCGCCGATGTGGCCGCCTCCGCAATCCGGTTCGCGGCCGAGGGGTTCGCCGTCTATCCGCTTCTGGAACGCTCGATTGGTGCGCATGCGGACGAGTATCGACGGTGGCAGTCCAATGCGGCCCTCTTCCTGCCGAATGGGCGGGCGCCCCGGACCGGCGAGAAGTTCCGACAGTCTGACCTCGCCCGAACGCTGCAATATATGGCGGACCAGGATCGGGCGGCTGGACCTGACCGCTCCGCCGGCCTCGACGCGGCCCATCATGCTTTCTACCGCGGCGATATCGCCCGGGCGATCGTTCGGTTGCAGGAGCAGGAGGGCGGCTACCTGTCGATGGCCGACATGGCCGAGTACTGCTCCGCCATTGAGCCGGTGGTGCGCCGCCGCTGGCGGGGGCATGAATTGATCACCTGCGGCCCTTGGTGCCAGGGGCCGGCACTGCAGGAGGCGCTGGCACTGATCGAGCACGTCGGGATTGACGGATTGGCGCACAATGCGGCCGACTACCTGCACCGGGTTGTTGAGTGCCTGAACCTGGCGCTGGCCGACCGGGAATATTACTTCGGCGATCCGCGTGTTGTGGACGTACCCATGGACTGGCTGCTTGATCCCGCCACGGTGGCACGCCGGGCTGCAGCGATACGGGAAAATCAGGCTTTTGGCGCAATGCCGGCGCCGCTGGACGGGGCAGGGCGGCCCGCTACCGCTGGTGAGCTATCCAGGGGCGATTTGCCGAGGATTGAGACGGATACCTCGTATTGCTGCGTGGTGGACCGGTGGGGCAATGCCTTCAGTGCGACCCCGTCCGATGGTTCGGCCAATGTGCCTGTCGTGCCCGGGTTGGGGATTGCGGCGTCGGGCCGTGGCTCCCAAAGCCGGCCTGATCCGCTGCATCCGGCAGGGGTGGCCCCGGGCAAGCGGCCGCGTCTGACGCCGAACCCGGCACTGCTGGTCACCGAAGGCGGCGGCGTGATGCCGTTTGGCACGCCGGGCGGGGATGTGCAGATCCAGGCCATGCTGCAGGTGCTGCTGAACGTCATGCATTTCGGGATGGACGTGCAGAGCGCGATCGAGGCGCCGCGCGTCGCGTCCTATTCCTTCCCGTCGTCATTCGCGCCGTTCGAGTACTTTCCCGGCCGTCTGGCCGTGGAGGGGCGGATCGGCAAGGCGACGCGGGACGATCTGGCATTACGCGGGCATGCAATACAGGAGTGGCCGGAGTTCACCTGGCTGGCCGGGTCGGTGGAAATGATCCTGACCGATCGTGCCAGCGGCATGATCGCAGCCGGCGCGGATCCACGCCGCCCGGCATACGCCATCGCAATCTGAAACGCCGTCTGATCAAAGCCGTTTGAGGCCGCATGGCACGGCATCCCGGCCAGCCAGGATGCGTTGCCGTCCATGATGCGTTTGACAGCAGGAGGTCGGGCGGGCACGAAACCATCCAGCCGGCACCAGGATTTCGGCATCAAGGGCGTCTGCGACACCAATAACGATGCCGAAATCGGCACGTCCCGAATGCATCTGTTTCCTGCAACAAGCCTCAAGACAGCTCAGAACGGGTGGTCATAGGAAAAGGTAACGATAGCCAAGCAAAATCAGGAGCAAAAAACAGATCGTCGGTCAGGCCATGCATGAATTCAGGCATGGTGAACTGAAGCGCGGCCGCGGCGGCAAGGTGAAGAACCCACAGCAGGCGATTGCCATTGCCTTAAGTGAGGCCGGTGCGTCGAACCAGCAATTACCGGCCGAGAATCGACACAAACTGAAGCGGACTGAAGCAAAACAACGGCGTGGCGAAACGGCGCAGGCGCGCGAGGAAATCTCCTCGACGCGTCGGAAACAATCCACGGAGCCTACGCGCGGGGACCTGTATCAGCAGGCGTGGCGGGCTGACATCCCAGGCCGGTCGAGGATGAGCAAGGACGAATTGCAGCACGCCCTGGCGCAACACCGGCCATGACGTGGTCTGTTCTGCTGCCGACTGTGGATGTCGCTGACGGGTTGCTGCAACGGTGCCCGTCGCGGTCGGGCGCCGTGGCGGATTAGCCGCCGGTGCAACCACGGAATACGGGACGAAGGGGCGCACAAAAAGGCGGCTGCGGGCAGGCGCTGTGCGATTATGAAGCCGCTGTCAGGGTGTCCCCTGCCAATTCGTGTTGAACCCCGCGAAGGTGTGCGGGATGCGTTTGATATCCGCGACCAGTTCCCGCGCCAGGCTGGCGGAGGTGCCGGCAGGCAGGTGCATATCGATGGAGTCCGCAATGCCGCCAAAGCGCTTCTCGATCGCGGACGGCAGTTCGGCGTAGGTGCCGCACGCGGCGAAGATCCGCACCGTGTCGTCGGAGATTTCCGCCGCCATGCGGTCCCAGTGGCCTTCGACCGACATGCGGTGCAGCTTCAAGCCCAGATCCTGCAAGCCGTGCAATGACAGGATCGGCAGGTAGGTGCGGGTGGAGCCGTAGAAGCCGATGCGACGACGCGCCTTCTCCATTTCCGCCGCGACAGTCTGTTCATCGGGACCGGTGCAGACGAAACCGCCCCCATGCACGTCGAAGTTCAGCCGGGACCGCCCGCTGCGCCGCATGCCCTCCATCATCTGTGGCATGCAGACCTGCTCGAGATAGGCGCGCGAGCACAGCGGGTGCAGCCGCACGCCGTCGCCCACCTGGCCGGCGACCCGCAGCATCGCCTCGCCCACCGCGGCGACCGTTACCGCCGGTATCGGCAGCCCGGTCGGCTCTGGCGAGAAGTCAGGCGTCATCAGCGTGAGTTTGTAATGCGGGCTGTCGTAGTTGAGCCGGCCGCGGGTTTCCCAGGCCCGCCAGACGGCGCGCAGAGCCTGGACGTAGTCGCGCATGCGTGGCGCCGGTGGCGTCCAGGCGATGCCAAAGCGGCGTTCGTTGTGGCCCTTCACCTGGCTGCCGAGCCCGAGGACGAGGCGCCCGGCTGAGTTGGCGTGGATGTCCCAGGCCTGCTGTGCGAGGACGGTGGGGCTGCGCGGAAACGCCACCACAACGGAAGGCGTCAATTCGACCCGGTCGGTTGCCAGGGCGGCCAGGGCCAGGGGCGTGATCGGGTCATGGCCGAGTTCGACGGTCATGAGGGCGTCGAAGCCCGCGGTCTCGGCTTCCCGGGCGGCAGGCTCGACATCACGCCAATGCCGCTGCGGCAGGATGGTGAAGACGCGCATCAGCCCGCCGCCAGGCGCTTTTCAACGAACATCAGCCGATCCTGGCCCCAGAAGATCTCGTCACCGATCACGTAGCTGGGGGCGCCGAAAACGCCACGATCCAGCGCGGCCTGGGTATCGGAAACCCGGCGTTCAGCCCAGTGCGGCTCTGCGGCCAATTTCATCAACGCGTCGGGGTCCTGGCCGATGTCGCGGATCAGCCCGGCCAGTGTCGCGGGGTCGCCGGGGTTCTGCTCCTCCTGCCACAGCGCCTTCAGCACGCGGTGGGCGAGGCGAATGGCCGGTTGGTCGCCCTGCGTTTCGCGGAGCGCGATGACACAGCAGGCGGCCTGCAGCTCATT
>DAICYU010000035.1 GCA_027311485.1 Acetobacteraceae bacterium | reverse complement strand
AGCGTCCTTGATGTCTTGCATTTTCGTGATAGCGGATCGGCACTGCCGGCAACAGTCCCGCGCGGGCGGACCGAAAGAACGGCTGCCGGCCATGCTGTCAACCCGATATCGGGCGGTGACGCAAAACCTGCGACGGCATCCCATTTCACCGAAACGTGCGTTCCGCCTGTGTCCGATTTCTTGATCGGATGCCAAGATTGATCCATTGCGCCCCCGATTCGCGGGGATTGGGGGATTATTACGCCAGACCAGCCTGAAGCCGATCCGAACCGTCCGACCCACCCCGCCGAACGGACGGCGGTGGAGGCAGGTTCACGTCGCCTGAACGTCGATGGCGGGCCGGAGGCAGCGCCTTCCGCCGCCAGCGCCGACGACACGCGCACGGTCGATGCCCTGCAGGCCCGTCTTGCCGCGATCGTCGCCTCGTCACCGGACGCGATCGTGAGTTTTGCGCCCGAAGACGGCTGCATCACGAGTTGGAACCGCGCCGTGGAAATCCTGTTCGGCTGGACCGAAGCCGAGGCGCTCGGCCAGTCCGCCACGCTCCTGGTGCCCGACCCACCGCCGGAAGGCGATCCAATGGGGGCCCTCCACTGGGTACTGGAAGGACGCACCGTCCGTGATCATGAGACGGTGCGCCGCACCCGCGCCGGCGCACTGATCCCAGTTGCGCTGACCGCCGCGCGGATGGAATCGTCCGATGGCCGGGTGATCGGGGTTTCCGGCATTTTCCGCGACCTGCGTCCGCGCTACGCGGCCGAAGCGGCCCTTGCAGCGCGCGAGGCTCGGCTGAGCGCAATGGTGGAGAGCACGACCGACAGCGTGTTCGCGCTGGCGCCGGACTGGCGGTTCACGTTTCTGAATCGCCGAGCCATGACTGATATTGCGGGCGGGCGCGATCTGGTCGGCGAGGTGATCTGGCAAGCCTTCCCCGACGCTGTCGGCGGCCCGCTGTGGCAGGCCTATACACGCTGCATGGCAGCCCGCGTCCCGACCGAGGCTGACCAGTACTACGCGCCATTGAGCCGCCACTTCGCGGCCCGCGCCTTTCCGGCCGAGGATGGCGGGATTACCGTATTCTTCAATGATGTCACCGAGACCCGCCGCACGGCGCAGGCCCTGGCGGAAAGCGAAGTCCGCTTCCGCAGCACGTTCGACCAGGCTGCCGTCGGGTTCGCGCATGTCGCGCTGGATGGTTCCTGGCTGCGCGTCAACCACCGTCTTTGCACAATGCTCGGTTATACCGAGGCGGAATTGTCGCAGCGTACCTTCCAGGACGTCACCTACCCCGACGATCTGCGCGCGGACCTGGAGCATGTCAGGCGGTTGCTGGCCGGTGAGGTCGCGACCTACAGCAAGGAAAAGCGCTACCGCCGCAAGGACGGTTCCGTCATCTGGACCAACCTGACCGTATCCCTGCTGCGCGATGCGCAAGGGGTGCCGCAGCACTTCATCAGCGTCGTCGAGGACGTCTCCGCGCGTAAGGCCGTCGAGGCCGCCCACCGCGCCAGCGAGGCTAGGCTGCGCGCCGTGCTGGACAATGTGCCGGTGGGGGTGCTGCTGGCCGAGGCGCCGACCGGAAACATCGTTGTCGGCAACCGCCGTATCGACGAAATCCTGCGGCATCCGACCCTATCCTCCCCCAACGTGGACGCCTACCGGGAATGGGAATCCTACCATGCCGACGGCCGCAGGGTGGACGGGCATGAATACCCGCTGGCCCGCGCCCTGGCGGGCGAGGAGGCACCGTTCCTGACGGTGCATTACCGCCGCGGCGACGGCACATTGTGCTGGATCAGCATCTCCGGCGCCCCGGTGCGTGACCCGGTCACCGGCGCGATTACGGGCGCCGTGGTGGCAATCAGCGACATCGACGCCGAACGCCGGGCAACCGAGGCGCTGGCGGCGAGCGAGTCCCAGCTTCGCGCCCTGACCGAAACATTGGAGGAGCGGGTCAGGGAGGAGGTGCGGGCACGTGAGCTGGCACAGGCGCGGCTGGTGCAGGCGGAAAAGCTGAGCGCCCTGGGCCAGCTTGCCGGCGGCATCGCGCATGACTTCAACAATGTGCTGCAAGCGGTGCAGGGCAGCGCCAGCCTGATCAAGTCCCGTGCGGCAAACCCGGCATCCGTTGAACGATTCGCCAGCATCATCGAGGACGCGGCGCATCGCGGCACATCGATTACGCGCCGCCTGCTGGCCTTCGCCCGCCGCGGCGAGCTTCGCGCCGAACTCCTGAACCTGCACGATCTGCTGGACAGCGTTCAGGAAGTTCTCAGCCGGACGCTGGGTGCGCATATTCAGATCCGTCTGCATCTGGACAAGGACGTGCCGCCGGTGCTGGCGGACCGTGGCCTGCTTGAAACAGCGCTGATCAACCTGGCCACGAACGCGCGCGACGCGATGCCCGACGGCGGCGTGCTGTGCTTCAGCGTGGGCGTCGAGACGGTGGAGGCGCCGCGTGAGCTGTCGGCTGGCCGCTATGTGCGGATCGCGGTGGCCGATACCGGCACCGGCATGGACGCGGTCACGCTCAGCCATGTCATGGAGCCGTTTTTCACCACCAAGCCGCAAGGCAAGGGCACCGGGCTTGGCCTGCCGATGGCGCGCGGCTTCGCGGAACAGTCCGGCGGCGGACTGGCGATCACCAGCGAGGTGAATCGCGGAACCACGGTCACCTTGTGGCTGCCGGCGGCGGACCGCGCCGAGGACCCAGGTCCGCGGGAGCGGCGGAGCGTGCCGCCGGCGGCGAACGCGCCACGCATCCTGCTGGTGGACGATGAACTGCTGGTCCGGCAGGTGGTGGCCGCGCAACTCACGGATCATGGCTACGACGTGGTGCAGGCGGATGGCGGCGCCACCGCCCTGGCGCTGCTCAGCGTGGAGCCCCGGCTTGATCTGATCATCTCGGATCTGTCCATGCCGGGGTTGGATGGAGCGGCGCTGATCCGGGAAGCCCGGCGGCTGCGGCCCGACCTGCCGGCGATTCTGCTGACTGGCTATGCCGGTGAGGCCGCCGACCTGATGACAGCGGGCCAACCTGGCGGGCGGTTCAGCCTGCTGCGCAAGCCGGTCAGCACGGCGCAACTGGCGGATCGGGTCCACCGGCTGCTGGCCAATGCGGCCTGATCGGCGGCGCGTCGGCGCCCGGGGGACGGCCGATCAGATCGGCGCAGTTCCATCGCGTTGCGAAACTACCGACATATTACTTTATTGCAATAGCGACGCCGCTGCGATGCCTCGCGCCGCCGCGAGGTGGCCCGACCCGTTGTTGACCGATAAGTGCCACGGGTCTAAGGACCGCTCGCATTTTGGCGCCATCTTTCGTCCATATTGCGGCGCCGTCATACTGGAGCACTGCGTGAGAGACGTTCGCGACGCGCTGATGATCGCGCGAAACACCGAGGGCCGAACTGTGCGCCGGCCATTGTCTCCCCACCTGCAGGTCTATCGCTGGCCGCTGAGCATGGCGTTGTCAATCCTGCACCGCGCCACCGGCGTCGCGCTGGGGGTGGGTGTCCTGCTGTTGACCTGGTGGCTTGTGGCAGCCGCCACCTCCGCCGGTGCCTTCGCCGACGTGCAATGGTTCCTGAGTTCCTGGCTCGGCCTGCTGATGTTGTTCGGCTGGACCGCGGCGCTGGTTTTCCACTTTTTCGCCGGCATCCGCCATCTGGCCTGGGATGCGGGCTACGGCTTCGATGCGCCGGTTTATGATAAATCCGGCTGGGCGGTTGTGATCGCGACCGGCGTTTGCACGGTCCTGATCTGGATCGTCGGCCTGGCAGTTTGGTAAGGGTATCATGGCTGATATAAACACGGTGCCGCATACCGATATCATGCGGTCATCCCTGGGCCGAGCCAGGGGCCTGGGATCGGCCCGCGCCGGCGCACATCACTGGTGGATGCAGAAGCTGCTGTCCCTGGCACTGGTGCCGCTGACGATCTGGTTCGTCTTTTCGGCCATCCAACTGACCGGGGTCGACCATCAGGGCATGGTGGCCTGGATGCATAGCCCGTGGCGCATGGGGCTGATGGCCGCGCTTGTCATTGCGACGTTTCACCACCTGCACCTGGGCTTGCAAGTCGTCCTTGAAGACTATGTTCATCATGAACCGACCAAGGTCGCTGCCATCACCCTGTTGAAGGGCTTGTGCGTTCTCCTTGCGATCGTGTGTCTCGTTTCGATTTTGAAGATCGGGCTCTAGGCCCTGAAGGACTCTACGGATGAACGCGATCACAAAGCCTTCGTCTGGTGCCTACAACATCATCGACCATACCTATGACGTGGTCGTCGTTGGCGCCGGCGGGTCGGGCCTGCGTGCCACCTTCGGCATGGGCGCCGCCGGACTGAAAACCGCCTGCATTACCAAGGTGTTCCCTACCCGCAGCCACACCGTGGCGGCACAGGGCGGCATCGGTGCGGCGCTGGGCAACATGGGTGAGGACGACTGGCGCTGGCACATGTACGACACCGTCAAGGGGTCAGACTGGCTCGGCGACCAGGACGCCATCGAATACATGTGCCGTGAGGCGATTCCGGCGGTTTATGAGCTGGAACATTACGGCGTGCCGTTCAGCCGGACGGAAGACGGGCGTATCTACCAGCGTCCCTTCGGCGGCCATATGAAGGAGTACGGCAAGGAACCCGCGATGCGCGCCTGCGCCGCGGCGGATCGTACCGGCCATGCCATCCTGCACACGCTCTATCAGCAGAGCCTGAAGCACAACGCCGAATTCTTCATCGAGTATTTCGCCCTCGACCTGATCCTGGACCAGGAGGGTGTGTGCCGCGGCGTGATGGCATGGAACCTGGAAGACGGCTCCATCCACCGCTTCCGCGCCCAGACGGTCGTATTGGCGACCGGTGGCTACGGCCGGGCCTATTTGTCCTGCACATCGGCGCATACCTGCACCGGTGACGGCACAGGCATGGTGCTGCGCGCCGGCCTGCCCTGCCAGGACATGGAGTTCGTGCAGTTCCATCCGACCGGCATCTTCCCTGCCGGCTGCCTGATCACCGAGGGCGCACGTGGTGAAGGCGGCTACCTGACGAATTCGGAAGGCGAACGCTTCATGGAGCGTTATGCCCCCACCGCCAAGGACCTGGCCAGCCGCGACGTGGTGTCACGGTCCATGACGATGGAAATCAATGAAGGGCGCGGCTGCGGTCCGCACAAGGACCACATCATGCTGCACCTGGAGCATCTGGGCGCGGAGCTGCTGCATGAGCGGCTGCCGGGCATTTCGGAAACTGCAAAGGTGTTCGCCGGTGTGGATGTGACGAAGGAGCCCATCCCGGTGCTGCCGACCGTGCATTACAACATGGGCGGTATCCCGACGAACGTGCATACGGAAGTGCTGCGTCCGACCAAGGACAATCCGGATGCGGTCATTCCCGGCCTGATGGCGGTGGGCGAGGCCGCGTGCGTATCGGTGCATGGCGCCAATCGCCTGGGCACCAACTCGCTGCTGGATCTGGTCGTGTTCGGGCGGGCCGCGGCCCACCGCGCAGCCGAGACGATCAAGCCGGGCGCGGGACAGCCGCCGCTGCCCCCCAAGGCGGGTGAGTATGCGCTGGATCGGTTTGACCGGACCCGCCACGCGAAGGGCGGCACCAAGGTCGCCGAACTCCGCCTGGCCATGCAGCGTGCCATGCAGGGGCATGCAGCCGTCTTCCGGACGTCAAAGAGCCTAACCGAGGGCGTCGAGAAGATGAAGATGGTCTGGAGCGGCCTGACCGACATGTCGGTGTCTGACCGCAGCCTGATCTGGAACACCGACCTGGTGGAAGCGATGGAGCTGCAGAACCTGATGGGCAGCGCCATGACCACGATGGCCGGCGCCGAGGCCCGGACGGAAAGCCGCGGCGCCCACGCGCACGACGACTACCCCGACCGCGACGACGCCAACTGGATGAAGCACACGCTGGCGTGGTGCGACGACAGTGGCGATGTGAAGCTGGACTACCGCGACGTGAAGATGCGGACATTGACCAATGAGGTCTCGGTCTTCCCGCCGAAGAAGCGCGTTTACTAGTCCGTCGCGCAGCCTGCTGAAGGATCGCAAGGTAAAATGGTTGCTTTCAAGCTACCCGTGAACAGCCGCATCGGCCAGGGCCAGACCTTCAAGGCGCCCGCCGGGGCAAAGCGCGTCCGGGAATTCAAGATCTACCGCTGGAGCCCCGACGACGGGCGGAATCCCCGGACCGACACATATGAAGTCGATCTGGATGCCTGCGGCCCGATGGTCCTGGACGCCCTGATCAAGATCAAGAACGAGATCGACCCGACACTCACCTTCCGCCGGTCCTGCCGCGAAGGCATTTGCGGCTCCTGCGCGATGAACATCGACGGCGGGAATACGCTGGCCTGCCTGAAGCCGATCGAGGAAGTGAAAGGCGCCGTTCGGATCAACCCCCTGCCGCACATGCCGGTGGTGAAGGACCTGGTTCCAGATCTTTCCCAGCCGTATGCGCAGCTTCGGTCGGTGAAGCCCTGGATGCAGTCCGATACGCCGGCGCCACCGGACGGCGAACGGCTGCAAAGCAAGGAAGAGCGCGCCAAGCTCGATGGGCTGTGGGAATGCATTCTGTGCTTCTGCTGCTCCACGGCCTGCCCAAGCTACTGGTGGAACGGCGATCGCTACCTTGGCCCGGCCGTGCTGCTGCAGGCTTATCGCTGGATCGCCGACTCGCGCGACGAAGCCACCGGGCAACGGCTGGATGAGCTGGAAGATCCGTTCAAGCTGTATCGCTGCCATACGATCATGAACTGCACCGATACCTGCCCGAAGGGCCTGAACCCGGCCAAGGCGATCGGCGCCATCAAACAGCTGATCGTCGAACGGCAGGGCTGACCTACCGACGGGCGGCGCCACACGGCGTCGCCCGTGCTGCCTAAAATACCGTGCCGCGCACAGACGCCCTGATGATTGATCAGCGCCAGCGCTTAACCGGCCGGGATATCAGTGTCGCTGCCAGCCAAGCCAGTTCACCACGCCTTCACCCATCACCGTATCCCGTTCGCGCCCTTTCAGCCAGGGAAGTTCCTCGGTAAACATCGTGACGCACTGGCGGTAGCTGCATGGCATGCGCGTCAGGTCCGTTCCCCAAAAGAAGCGGTCCGGTCCGAATGCATCGTAGATCCGGTGCAGGGTATCGTGCGTGTCCCGGAACGGATAGCCTTCCCGCGAGAATCCAGGTGCACCGGTTGCCTTAACCGCGACGTTCGGCAACTTCGCCAGCGGCAGCAGGTCATCCAGCGTTGCGAACGCGGCCTGCCCCTGCGCTTTGAACACCAGCCCGCAATGGTCGATGATCAGTTTCAACTCCGGATGCCGTTCGGCGATCTGCCCGAACTGCGGCAGGAAGCGGTATGCCATTGTCGCCACAGGCGTACCGGCCGTCTCAGCCGCCGGCCATAGCCAGTCGATCGTGCCATCCGTATGCCAGGTCTTCTGCTCCGGCCGGATCAGTGACCAGCGCAACCCCAGCATGCCCGGCTGTTGCTTCCACGTCTCGATCCGGCTGCGTTGCGCGGGGTTATCCAGGGGAAACCAACCCAGGATGCA
The DNA here is from genome assembly GCA_027311485.1 of Acetobacteraceae bacterium. Lineage (GTDB taxonomy): Bacteria > Pseudomonadota > Alphaproteobacteria > Acetobacterales > Acetobacteraceae > Rhodopila. The sequence continues at coordinate 7,430 of DAICYU010000035.1, read as the reverse complement.
GAACTTATCCGGATATGTCCGCACCGCCTCGACAGCCATTTCGTTGCTGCCCAGGTCCCAACTGGGTGGATGCAGCACCGCGGCATCCACCCCGGCCTGATCCATCTCGGCGATCAGTTCCTCCGCCGTGTAGCGGGAAACCTGCCGGTGATGCGGAGTTGGGGTGCCGGTGGCCCAGATATGCACCTGCGCATCGACAATCAGCATGAACGGCTCCCGCGTGACGTTCCGGCAGCCTGGCCTCTTGCCGCACGGTATGCAACCGGGCCAAACAGGGGTCACCAATCATGAGAGGGCAGGGCCGTGCTGGATCGCGTGATGCTGACGAACGATGACGGAATCGACGCACCCGGCATGCAGGTCATGGAGGAGATCGCCAGCCAGATCGCACGCGAAGTCTGGGTGATCGCGCCTGAGCATGACCAGAGCGGGCAGTCCCACGCCATCAGCCTGCACCACGCCCTGCGCGTCAGCGAACGTGGCAACCGCCGTTTCGGCATCACCGGCACGCCGGGCGATTGCGCCGCCATGGGCCTGTGTCACATCATGAAGGACAATCCGCCACAGCTGGTGCTGTCCGGCGTCAACCGGGGCCTGAACCTGGGCATGGAAACCGTGTTCTCCGGCACGGTCGGCGGCGCCATGACCGCGATGATGCTGGGCGTTCCCGCCCTGGCGTTGAGCCAGGCGTTTTCCAAGCGCGATGGCGTGCCCTGGGACACCGCCCGCACCCTGGGCGCCGAGGTGATCCGCAAGCTGCTTGCCATCGGCTGGGGCAAGCGGTCGATCCTGAATGTGAATTTCCCGCCGCTGCCGCCCGATCAGGCCGGCCCGATGACACTGGCCCGCCAGGGGGAGGGGATGGTCGCCGGCATGCACGTCGATACGCGGGTTGATCCGCGCGGCATGACCTATCACTGGCTGAATTTCAAACGCGGTGAGATCGAGCAAAGCCCGGAGAGCGATTACAGCGCACTGCGTGCCGGCAAGATCGTCATCACCCCGATCCGCTATGACCGCACCGACGTGGACGCTTACGAAGACCTCGCCGCGCACTTGCCGAAATACGACGGGTAGGACGGACACTGACATCGCATCATCCGGATCGGCAATTGGACTGGCGACGAACCGGCCAACGCCCACAAGCCGGTAAACCGTCAGGTGACACATCAATTGGTTTCGGGTACTCGCCTGACCTTTAAGGGGGGCAAGATGCGAACGTTGAAACATTTGATAGTCGTCGCTGCTGTCGCGCTTCTCGCGGCGCCGCGGCCTGCCGCCGCATTCTGGCTGCTGGGATTCTCGACCGGTGACACGCTGCCGCAAGGCGATTTTTCCGCCATTGCAGGAACGGGCGGACAATACTCATCGGTGGGTGATCCAAAGCGCACAAGCTTCACGCCGTTTCTGCCGCATGCCGGATTTCGGGCCGGTATCGCCGACGGCTGGGATATCGGCTACCGATTGACACAAGTGGCGCTTCCGTTCTCCGGCGTCGGCCCGTCGCTGGGTGGGGAAATCGATCTTAAGCGCCGGCTGACGCCGGCCGACAGCGCCTGGCAGGCGGCTATCGTAATCGGCATGGCTTACAGCTATCTGGATATTTCGGGCCAATCCCGAAATGCATGGAGCCCTGGTGCTGACCTGATCATCAGCCGCACCCTGAACCCGCGCTACGCTGTCTTCACTGACCTACGCTATGTTTATACGGCGATACCGTCGGCACTGGGCGGATCGGGCGCCAATTACGTCAATGCGGCCGGCGCCGGGCTCGGCGTTCGGATCAAACTCACCAAAATGATGGCACTGGTTCCGGAGGCGGGCGTCTTCAATTTCACCGGCCGGCTGACGAACCGCACCGAGAACGGAATCGGCGTTCAATACGGTGCGGTTCTAATGTTCCGGTTTTAGGATATGATACCAGCGACGGGCCTTGTGAAAAGCGGTCGCTCCGTCGGGCCTCTGGGTATGGGTGGAACCACCAGGAAGGATTAAGTCACGTTCTGTCCACGCGTGCGAAGCGAACGTGACGTGGCGCGACGGCTACGGGGATCAGATCGGCTTTCCCTCACTGGCGTGCCAGGCATCCCCCAGCAGGGTGTTGCTCGGCAGGGTCTTGTCCAGCACTTTGTGCGCGGTTTCCGCACCCGCCACCGGTAGGCCCTTGGGATCCAGCACGCCGATCTGCACCAGCACCGAAGCCTGGTCCCAGTAGATATGTTCGTGCACCAGCTTGTCCCCCTGGAAGCGGACGATCGCCACCATGGGCACTTCCACGCTGCGCCCGGTCGGCGCGATCCCGGGGATCATCCAGTCGACCGCCGAGGTGTGGGTGAACCTGAAGATGAATTCATCGACGATGCAGTCTTCGCCAACGGTGCGGCTGACCGGGATCATCGCGGTGTCGGCCGGGTTTTTGCCGATGAAGTGGTATTTGTAGAACCGCTTCAGTTGATCATGGCCAACGCCGCCGGCCATGGTCGGGATGTGATTGACATAGGGCGTATCCACCATCGTCGCCATGGTGGCATCGACGTCGCGCGTTTCGAACTCGTACCGGCAATGCGCTTCCCAGAGCGACCCCAGATCCCTGTCTGCCAAGGCACTTCCCCCTATAATCCGCCCGTTACGTCGATCGTCAGGCCGGTGACAAAATCGGCGTCCGACGACGCCAGGAAGCATATAACCTTGGCCTGATCAGACGCCAACGCCACGCGCCGCAGCGGCGTGCTGTCGATCTGCACCGCCTGCGCCTCCGGGGATCGTTGATTCCAGTGCGGCGTGATCCGTTCCGTCAGCGTCAGGCTGGGCGCGATCGCATTGATGTTGATATTGAACGGCCCGAGTTCGAACGAGAGCTTGCGGGTGAAGGCGATGATCCCGCCTTTCGCCGCTGCGTAGGCGCTGCCGCTGGCCACGCTCATGCCGCGCCCGGCGATCGATGCCAGGTTGACGATCTTGCCGGACTTTTGTTGTTTCATTATCGGCACGATGGCATGGGTGAACAGGAACGTGCCATCCAGGTTGAAGCGGATGATACGCTGCCAGTCATCCAGCGAATGCTCCTCGACGTTCGCGGACGGCTTGGCAATGATTGTGCTGCCGCCGACGGCGTTTACCAGGATGTCGATTCGCCCGAATTCCTTTGCCGCCGCTGCAACGACAGCATCCACCTGCCCCTGATCCAGCGCATCGCACAGCCGCGGGTGGGCGTTCGGTCCCAGCGCCCACGCCGCCGCGTCAAGCCGTTCCGCATGATTATCGACACAGATAACCGTTGCACCTTCCCGCGCCATGATCTCGGCGGTTGCGCGACCGATTCCGTTGGCCGCGGCGGTGATCAGGGCGATTTTATTTTCAAATCGCATTTTTTCTTCCTGTTCAGTTAAGCCGAGCGGCCTGGGCCATGACGTTGATGGCTTCGGGCTGGTGGGATCGGACGATCAGGCTGGTCGCACCGGATTCCTCCCACGGGCGGAATCTCTGGCGGATGCGATCCGGTGGGCCGACGAGTGATTTCATATCCACCCATTCATCCGGTACCGCTGCGATGGCTTCCTCCTTCCGGTGCGCCAGGTACAACTCCTGGATGCGGTCCGCGGCCTCGGCGAAGCCGCGTCGGATCATCTGATCCTTGTGGAAGTTCTTGTCCTTGTGCCCCATGCCGCCGACGTACAGCGCAACCTCGGGCTTCAGTTTTGCCAGCGCGGCTTTGACATCGTCGGCAATTTCCACGTGCACCGAGGCCTGGATTTCAAAATTCTTCAGCGATTTGCCGTTGCCGGCGCGGCGGAAGCCTTCCTCCAGCCATGGTCCGTATTCCGCCATGCAGCCGGGGACGAAGCCCATCGGCAGCCAGCCGTCGGCGATTTCCGCCGTCAGCCTGACGGTGGATTCGCTGCCCGTGGCCAGGAAAATCGGGATATCCGGGTTCATGTGCAGGATGGACTTCAGCGCCTTGCCCACGCCCGCCGCGCCTTCGCCGGTGTAGGGCAGGCTGATTTCCCGTCCGTCATGCGTCACTGGTTCTTCACGGCGGAAGATCTTGCGCATGATCGCGACGTAATCCTTCAGCCGGTAATAGGGACGGCCCCAGGGCTGCCCGTACCAGCCTTCGACGATCTGCGGCCCGGACACGCCCAGCCCGACGATGAATCGGCCACCGCCTGCCAGCGCATCGATGGTGCCCGCGCACATTGCGGCATTGGCCGGTGTTCGCGCAGCAAGCTGCATGATCCCGGTGCCCAGGCGGATGCGCTTGGTTACCGCCGCCAGGAACGCCAGCGGAGTCACGGCGTCAGAGCCATAAGCCTCGGCAGACCAGACGGAGTCGTAGCCCAGTGCCTCGGCCTGTTGCACCAGGGCGACCGGAAGGTCCATCCGCGCCTTGGAATAGCCGATCGAGAGGCCGAGTTTCATGACCAGCGCGCCTTCGGAATTGGCAACCCCAGATTTTCCCGCAACGTTTCCCCCTCATAGTCTTTGTGATACAAGCCTCGTCGTTGCAATTCCGGTATTACATGCGTCACGACATCCATGTATGCCCCTGGCACATGGGTGGCGGCGATCACGAAGCCGTCACAAACCCCGGTTTCGAACCATTCCTCCAGTCCATCGGCGACTTCCTTCGGTCCGCCGACGAACGGTTTGTTTGGGCGGGCACGGTGACTGAATTTGATGAAGTCACGCGGTGTCGGGTGGCGGATGCCGCTGGCGCGCAGCACACGGTCCCGCATGGATTGCGTGCCGGAGATGCCGGCCAGTTCCTCATCGGTGAACGGTTCGTCGATCCCCTTGCTGCCAAAGTCGAAGTTCATCGCCTCGGACAGCAGGGACAACGCGTCCTCATCGGTCGCCAGCGTTTCCACCAGCGCCATCTTGTCCTCGGCCTCCATTTTGGTTTCTGCTGTAATTATATAGGCTGACGGCGCAATCTTGATGTGATCCGGGTCGCGGCCAAACCCCTCGGCCTCGGCCTTCAGTTCGCGGTAGATTTCCCGGCCGTGTTCCAGCGTCGCAGGAGAGCCTGAGAAGACCAGTTCCCCCCAACGGCCGCAGAAGCGCTTGCCGCGGCCACTTTGTCCCGCCTGGATCAGCACCGGTTGGCCCTGCCTGGACCGCGGGACGGTGAAGGGGCCACGGGATTTGAACCATTCGCCTTTGTGATCGAGCCGCCGCACCTTGTCGGGATGCGCGAACAGGCCTGTTTCGCGGTCCTGCACGATGGCGTCGTCCTGCCAGGAGTTCCAGTGGCCCAGCACGACCTCAATGAATTCGTCGGCGCGGTCGTAGCGCCTGTCATGGTCCATATGATCGTCGCGGCCCATATTCTGCGCCTCCCGATCATTCATCGAGGTCACCACATTCCACGCCGCCCGGCCTTCCGTCATCAGGTCCAGCGTGGCGAAGGTGCGGGCAACGTCGAACGGTTCGTAATAGGTGGTGGAGCGTGTGGCGCCGAGGCCGAGCCGTTTGGTTGCCATGCCCATGACGGTCAGCACCGTGATCGGGTCCATTTTCACGCAGCGGATGCCGTGTTCGACCGTGTGGCGGTGGTCGTTGCTGAACAGGTCCGGCATCGCCAGCCGGTCATCGAAGAACGCCACCTGGAACTTGCCTTCTTCCAGCACGCGCCCGATCGTCTGGTAGTAGTCGGCGGTCGTTGAGTCCTTTCGCGACTCCGGATGTCGCCAGGAACTCACCAGGTTCGTGCAGTTCTGCGCCTGCAGGAATCCCACCATGACCATTTGCCGCATCGAAGGCCTCCTTGATTCAGAACGGCTCATCGCCGCGGATCGTCACCCGGTGCATCACGCGCGTGTCGGGCGGATAGTCGTTGATGGCGAAGTGCATGGTGCAACGGTTGTCCCAGAACGCCAGTGACCCCGGTTCCCAGCGGAACCGGCAGGTAAATTCCGGCCGTTGCGAATGCTGGTACAGATACTGGATCAGTGGCGCGCTTTCCTCCTCCGTCATCGCCTCCAGGTAATGGACATGGCCGCCGATGTACAGCGACTTGCGGCCGGTTTCGGGGTGTGTGCGCACCAGCGGATGCGGGGAGACCTTTGGCATGTCCGGCGGCGGTTCGATGGTCTTCATCGAGATGGTTGCGGCGTTCACCGCGGCCCGGGTCGCGCCGCCCTTCTTCCTGTCGCCGACACACATGCCGCGAATGCCTGAAATCAGGCGCTTCATGCCGTCCGACAGGGCTTCGTAGGCCAGGTACTGATTGGAAAACAGCGTGTCGCCGCCAGCGTCCGGCACCTGCTTCGCCCACAGCATCGTGCCCATGGCCGGACGTGGCGCGAACATCTGATCGGTGTGCCAGTCGCCACCGAAATTCCGCTTGTCACCGGCCTTCTTGGCCAATTCCAGGACTTCCGGATGGTCCGGCATGCCGGCCATGTAGGGATGCAGGTGAATGTCGCCCCAATGGCGGGCGAAGCGCAGCAATCGCTCCGGCGTCATGTCCTGGTTACGGAAGAAGATCACCAGGTTTTCCAGCAAAGCCAAGCGGATTTCCGCCAGCACATCGTCCGTCAGCGGTTCCGCCAGATTGACGCCCGAGACCACCGCGCCGAGGGACCCGGCAATCCGGCGGGTTTCAATCGTGCGATACTTTGTGTTCGGGAAACCATCCATGATCGCCCCCTCCCGTTGTTGGCGCGTATGTTTGCGCGAAACGGGACCGGTGCAAAGCCTGGGGCGCCTCCGGAGCTTGCCGGCACGGCAATCCGCGCCGGGTACGCTGTCCGGCCGCAGCCCTGATCCGCAACTTTGCCGAAACGAGGCCGCCGGTCAGGTCTCAGGAAGTCAGTTACCCGCCGCCATGCGCTCCTTCGCCGCCATCCGCTGCTTCAGCTGTTCCGGCGTCAGCCGCACGATATCCTCATTTTGATGCGCGTACAGGTCGTACGCCTCGGTATCCAGGTCTTCCAATATGATCCGCCCGTCCAGCACATCGCGCTTCCAGGCGTCCTGCGCCGGCTGGCGATCGTGGAATTCCGGCATGACCTCTCGCGCGAACAGGTCGAGGCTTTCGCAGATATCCTGGTGCGTCGTCTTGCCCGCCTGGTTCAGAAGGATAACCTGGTCGACATGCGCATCCTCGAACTGGCGCAGCCGCTTGCGGATCGTATCCGGCGACCCGATCAGCCCGTTCCGCAGCGCGGCCTGTGCCTTGTCGGTATGCCGCCAATTCTGGTATTCGCGCCACAGATCGCCCTGCCCCGGTGCGTCCACACCCTTGCGTCCGTAATACGACAGGGCAAAAATGAAGAACGTCCAGCCGGAGGCTTTTTCCAGCGCTTCCTCATCCGTCGGCGCACACATGAAACCATTGACGATCGCAACATTCGGGTTGGTCTTATATTCGCTCAGCCGCCGCGGATGATGTAGATACATATTGTAGTAACGATGTACCCAGGCCT
>DAICYU010000359.1 GCA_027311485.1 Acetobacteraceae bacterium | reverse complement strand
CACGTACGGGCCCCGCCAGGCACGCGGATCGAGGTCGCCGAGAAGCTTTTCCAGCGGGTGGAAGATACGATCCGCCAGGTGGTGCCGAAAAAGGACATCGGCACCATTATCGACAATATCGGGCTGCCAGCCTCCAACTATAATTTTGCATTCGGGAACGGCACATTCGTCGCCTACTACGATGGCCAGATCCTGGTGACACTTGCCCCCGGCCACGGCTCTACATTTTTGTATCAGAAAAGGTTGCGGGCGGAACTGCATCGTCGTTTTCCGAACGATATCTTCTATTTCGAGCCGGCTGACATGATCACGCAGATCCTTGATTTCGGCGTGCCGTCCCAGATCGACATACAAGTCAGCGGGCGCCATCCGGACAAGGACCTGCAAGTAGCGCAGGACATCGTCCGTAAATTGCGGGCTGTGCGAGGTGCGGTCGATGTGCATCTGCAGCAGATCGTTGACGCACCCGAATTCTTCATCAAAGTGGATCGGGCGCGCGCGGCGGAGCTGGGGCTGACTGAACAACAGGTCGCCACCGACCTGAACGTGTCCCTGAGTGGCAGCTTTCAGGTCAGCCCTAACTTCTGGGCCGACCCCACAACAGGAATCCCCTATCAGGTCTGGGTGCAGACCCCGGAGTATCGCAACGACACGCTGACCGCGATCACCAACACGCCAATGCTGGTTTCAGCCGCCACGCAGAGCCAGCCCGGCACATTGCAGTTGCTATCGAATGTCGCGACGTTCGAGCGACGCGGTGAGCAGACGGTTGGCAGTCACGTCAATACGCAACCAACCCTCGATGTGTATGCGGCGGCACAGGACCGCGACCTGGGTGGATTGGAGACGGAGATCAACACGATCGTCGCCGGGGAGCAGAAACAGCTGCAGGCGCCAGACCACATCGCCGCGCGCGGCCAGATCGAGAGCAAAGACCAGGCGTTCTTCCACATTGGCATCGGGCTGATCGTCGCCATGATTGCCGTCTATCTTCTAATGGCATTGAACTACCAGACATGGGGTGACCCGTTTGTGGTATTAGCCGCCCTGCCGCTGGCATTCTGCGGCATCATCGCCAGTCTCTTCATCACCCATACAACGTTTTCAATCCCATCCTTGATGGGCGCGATCATGAGCGTTGGTGTCGCATCAGCCAACTCGATCCTTTTGGTCACCTTCGCGCGCGAACATCGTGAGGCGACCGGGTGCAGCGCGGTTGAGGCAGCCATTGCCGCAGGGGAGACGCGCCTGCGGCCGGTATTGATGACCGCCGGCGCCATGTTCGTCGGACTTCTGCCGATGGCAGTGGGTGTGGGCGAAGGCAGCGAGCAGAACGCCGCACTGGCACGCGCCGTGCTCGGCGGCATCGGACTGGGCACATGTTCGACGCTGCTGTTCGTGCCTTTTCTATACGCGCAACTCAGGCGGAGCGACGTCAAGCCGCTGGAGGACTACCTATGAGGGAAACCAGTAAGGCGCCGCCTCCACCACGGAAGCGGATCGCCGTCTATGTTTTGGTAGGCGCCGCCCTGCTCCTCGGCCTGGGCGGCTACCAGCATTGGAAAACCTATGCGGATGCGCGTGAAACCCAGCGGCAGCAGGAGGATTTCGTACCGCGGGTGCGGACGGCGGTTGCACAGAAGGTCAATTCACCTGTCAATCTTACTTTGCCAGGCCAGACCGAAGCATTTGACGTCGCGAACCTGTATCCGCGTGCAACCGGCTATGTGGCCAAACGACTCGTCGATATCGGCAGCCGTGTGAAGCAGGGCGACCTGCTGCTGAAAATCGCGGCACCTGACCTTGATCAACAGCTTGCACAGGCGGTTGCCCAGCTCGGGCAGAACCAGGCAGCCGTGCTGCAGGCTCAGGCCCAGGTGCGATCTGCCACCGCCAACACCAAGCTGGCGCATATTACGAGGTACCGTGAAACAACGCTTGCGGGACAGGGGTGGGAAACCAAGCAGAACGCAGATAATGCCACCGCCAACTATGAGGTGCAGACCGCCGGCATCGCCAATGCCGAGGCGGGCGTCGCGGTGGCACTGGCGAACCTGAAAGCGCAGCAAGCCACAGTTGATCGGCTGCGCGAACTGAAGTCGTTCGAGCAAGTGGTCGCACCGTTCAACGGCGTGATCACGGCCCGCAATATCGCCACGGGCGATCTGCTGACGCAGGATAACAACAGCGGCAGCCCAATGTTCACCATCGCACGCGACGATATGTTGCGGATATCCGTCTATGTGCCGCAGAGCGCTGCCACCGGCATCCATGACGGACTGGCCGCACAGATTACCGTGCCAGAACTGCCGGGGCGCATCTTCACTGGCAAGGTCGCACGAAGCTCGATTGCACTGCGCTCCGCATCCCGGTCAATGCTGGTCGAGGTCGATGTTCCCAACCCTGACGGCACGCTGCGGCCCGGCCTGTATGTCGACGTTGCATTCTCGATTCCACGGCAGGTCCCCGGCATCGTTGTGCCGGATGAATCTCTGGTGTTCGATACCCGGGGCCTGCAGGTCGCGACAGTCGAGCCGGACAGCACGGTCCGATTCCGCAGTGTTTCGATCTATCGGGATTTCGGCACGACCGCCGAACTGCGGGACGGGCTGCAGGGCGGTGAGACCTTGATCCTGAGCCCTCCCGTCGAGCTGGCGGACGGCGATAAGGTTCAGGAAATGGACCCGGCACCACAGCATGGGAATACCCCGCGGCGTACCGCCCGCCGCTGACCTGTTGCAGGTGCTTGTTCGGCGGCCGCGCACGGAAGGCTTTCCTCTCCGGTTCTGAACCAAACGCCTGCACAGACGTTCGGTGTGGCTCTTGCCGGATGCCATTCATCCCCGCAGACTGCCGGCGATGATGGAAAGGAGCCACGAATGCAACAGATCGTGGAGCAGACGCCTTTTGAGGAGACGATTCCTGTCCTTGACCTGGGGGCCTATCTGGCGGGCGAACCGGGTGCCGATCGACGCCTTGCGGACGAACTGCGCTGGGCGAGTGAGCACATAGGCTTCTATTTTATCCGTAATCACGGTGTCGATCAGGCGCTGATAGACGCCACGTTCCGTGAAACAGCGCGGTTTCATGCCCAACCGATGGACGAGAAGCTGAAACTTCTGATCAACAAGGATCAGATCGGCTACCTGCCAATGGGTGGCGCGAAAATGCGCAGTTCAGACGTCAATAACAACACCCGGCATGATCTGAATGAGGCGTTGTTCATCCGCCGTGAACGCTCATCGGACGATCCCGATGTGATCGCCGGCAAACCCTGGCGCGGCCTGAACCAATGGCCCGCAAACCTGCCGGGCTTCCGCGAAACCATTCTGGCCTACTGGAACCGGATGGAACGCCTCGGCCAGAGCATGCTCCCATTATACGACCTCGCGCTGGGCATGCCCCGCGGCTGGTTCCGGGAGCGCTTCGAAGGTGCGCATGTCAACCTGCGACTATCCCACTATCCGCCCATTCCATCCGAGCAAAATCAGTTCGGCATCGCTCCGCACACTGACAGCGGCTTCATGACGTTCCTGCCGCATTCGGATATACCAGGGCTGGAAATCCTGACGGTGACAAAGCGATGGATTCCTGTGCCCGACCTGCCTGGCACGTTCCTGGTGAATACAGGGGACATCCTGTATCAGTGGACCAATCGCCGGTTCCGCTCCACACCGCACCGGGCCGTCAACCGGTCCCCGAGAGACCGGTACGCCATTCCGTTCTTCTACGACCCGAACACCGACGTGATGATCGAATGCCTGCCCGGATGCAGCAGCCCGGATAACCCTCCGCATTATCCGGCACGCACTTTCGCCGCGTATTATGCATGGTTCGTGAAGATGAACTATCGCCATCAGGCGGAAGCGGCGGGCTGACACATCCGGCGGCAATGGGTTCCGCCTGCGGGCAAGACACTCGCGGGCTGCTTGCCGACTCACGGTCCAGCAGCGTCCCATGGTTGAGCCGGTTGCCGTTACTGCCCTTGCAGCCGCGTCGCGATCAAAGCGGTCACACCCGAGATATCAGGCATCTTTTCGCCGGCATCCAACCGCTTCAACGTCGCCTTCTCTGCCTCCTGCATAGCAATGGCGCGATCCGCAGCGGCTTCGATGCCACTGGGCGGCAATACCAGAACCCCGCACTCATCCGCCACGATGGCATCACCCGGATTCACCGCCACACCGCCGCAGGACACCGGCACGCAGAAGCCACCCCCTAGCCCAAGCATCTTGCCGGTGATCGGGGAGATGCCGCGGCACCAGATGGGCACGCCGTAGCGGCGCAGTTCGCCGATGTCGGTCGCGACGCCATCAATGATCACGGCAGCAACCCCGGCAGCGCGGGCCGCATAAATCACTGCCCCGCCGGTGACCGCGTGCTTGTGGTCGCCACAGCGGTCCAGCACCAGGATGTCGCCCGGCCGAACCTGGCCCAAGGCGTAATGCACCATGGAGAAGTCGGGACCGGGCAGCCGCACCGTCACCGCCGTTCCGGCCACGCGCAGGTCCTGCTGTAACGCCCTGATTCCTGGGTCCATGAATCCGGTATGCAGGAAATGCCCTATCGTCGCCGGCTCGGCACGAGCCAGATGCTCCAGCCGGCTTTTCTCAATCTGCGGCGGCAGAGGGTTCAGTTCGTACATCGCGGACTCTCCTGAAACGCTTGGCGCAAGGTCATCTTGTCCCCACCCAGGCGCAAGAGGCTACACGCAATCCAAGGTTGGGGGCATGGTTCGGCAGATGTCCAGAGTCATGGTCCGTGGCCGCAGACAAGAACGGCACCCGATTCGCTACATCGACATCAGCGGCCTTGCCCGACGCCCGTTAATTTCAAACGGCAATACCCACAATTAATATAAAAAAGTGCACACCCACAAAAGAGTCTTTTTCTACCGCAGATTGCGCTGGCCGTGGAGTTTAATTACCTATGCGTAAGATGATGTAACTTTGCGGGCTATATCTACAAACTGTGAC
>DAICYU010000358.1 GCA_027311485.1 Acetobacteraceae bacterium | reverse complement strand
CCGAAGCCCAGCGCCAGGGTCAGCATCAGGCTGGCATCGCCGCGTGCAATCACCTCATCGACGGTCAGCTGCATGTAGAACGGCCCGGCGATCACCAGCAGTTCAAGGATCACCGACATGGCGAAGATCTGCACCAGCGGTGAGGTCATCCCGTTCAGGTGACCCCAGAACGCCCGGAAGGGCAGCCGGGTCTTCTCATTCCGCGGCGTGAACCCCTCGCTCGGCGAAAGCTCCAGCGCAACGCCGGTCAGGTGCTTGGACGCCTCGGACAGCGGGTAGGTTCTGACCCCCAGCGCCGGGTCATGGATCACCACCCCGCGCCCGGTGGCCGCCTTCAGCACGACGAAATGGTGCATGTCCCAGTGCACGATGGCCGGCAGGGTCAGCAGCCGGATGTCATGCAGTTCGAACCGCAGCGGCCGGCAGGACAGGTGCATCTGGTTCGCCACCTGGATCAGGCCGCGCAGCGTAACGCCGTTCAGGGACACGGGATGGCGGCGGCGCAGCGTGTTCAGGTCGATGCGATGCCCATGATACGACGCGATCATGGCGAGGCACGCCAGGCCGCATTCGGCCGCCTCCGTCTGCAGGATGCTGGGCAGGCGGGACCGGCCGCCAACGTCCAGGAGGCTTTGAATCATCCGTTGACCCTCAGGTGCCGCAGCGGCGAGAAAATCCAGTCGATCAGGGTGCGCCGCTCCAGAACGATGTCGGCGCGCAGCGACATGTCGGGTTGCAGCGGCACGGCCTTTCCGTTGGCGTCGATGGTCGCCCGATCGAGCGCGACCGTTGCCGTATAGGCCGGCTCATGCAGCGTCACCGGGCCATCGACGTCGGAAGGCAGCAGGACCGTCTGCGAGACCTTGGTGATCCGGCCATGATAGGTGCCGAAGCGTTGATACGGGAAGGCATCGAACAGCAGCCGGACATCCTGCCCGGCCTCGACGAAGCCGATGGCCCGCACGGGGATGAACAGCTCCGCCTGCAGCCGGCTGTGCTTCGGCAGGATCTGCAGTTGCAGCCGGCGCGGGTCGGCCTGCTGCCCGACCAGCGCCTGCATCAGGGAGATGCGGCCGCTGACCGGCGCCCGGACCACATAGGCGCGATGGCCGTTGATGTCGGCGATCCGCTGCTCGGTTGCGGCCAGCTCATTGCGCAGGGACTGGATCTTGTCGGCCTGCACGAACGGCAGTTGCTGCAAAGTGTAGCGGGTGTCGGACAACGTGCCCTGCTGCGCGGCGAGCTGCTGGGCAAGTGAAATCAGCGACTGCTGCTGTTCCAGCAGCGCTTCCTCCCGATGTCTCTGATCAACCTCGGACACCAGGCCTTTGACACGCAGGCTGGCGCCGGCTTCCACCATCTTCTCGAGGATCGCGATCCGGTTGCGCTGGACCGACATCTGCGCGGTCAGGTCATTGATGATGGTTTCGTGCTGCTGAATGTCGGCGCTCAGGCGCTGGCGCTCAGATTCGGTGCGATGCACCTCATCGGCGATGTTGCGCGTCAGGGCGAGCTTCTGCTGCTGCAGCGTCTCCAGGATCGTGGCATTGACGTCCTGATTGTCGCCGGCAAACTGGTTGGTGGCGACGACGAACAAGGGCTGCCCCTTCTGCACGAGGTCGCCCTGGGCGACATAGACCGCGCTGATGACACCCGGCTGCGGCGCAAACACGCGCGTGGTGCCGGATACGGGGGCGAGATAGCCGATCGCGACTTCCTTGCGGGCATATTGCGCGACGAACAGGAAGGCGATGATGCCGATGGCGGCGGCAACCATGCACCAGACCATCAGCCGGGTTGACAGCGGCTGCAGCGGTACGACCCGCCCCCACTGCCGGTTGTCCTGCTGAAAATCGAGGACTTCCTGACGAAACAGTTGCCGCCGCGATGGGACGTTGGTGCCGGGCGGCTGGCGCTGTGGCAGGGTTTCGCCTGAGACGTGCGACGCGGTCCGACGCCGGCCGCCGATCCTCCAGCTTCGTCCTTCGCCCTCCATAGTCCACTCCGTGCGACGTCGCGGCGCTCGGCACGCCCGCTTTGATGCCACTGGCAGGCGGCTTGACGTGTTCAGCCGCGACGGGGTTGGCTGCCCGGTGTCGCACCGGCCAGGCGGTCAGTTGCGGCTACGACGGATTTGTCGCCGGAACCGGTGGCGGCTGCGTCCGGCATCCGCCTGCCCCGGCCGTTGCGGACCGGAACAGGCGGTGCAGGTGGCCTGCCCCGCATCACAAGGATGCCGGGCAGGCCGTAGCGCCTTAGCCCATGCCGCCCATGCCGCCGAAGTGGAGGGTGAGGTTGATCGCCCCGCCGGCGCCACCGGTCCCGCCGTTGGCGGTGCCAGTGTTGTGGTTGGTGCTCAGATTGACGCGCTCGATTTCATTCCAGCCGCCGGAGAACTGGAGCGCCGCCCCGTTCGCAACCTGACCACCAGCGCCACCGTTGCCGCCACGGCCAGCGTTCAGGATGCCACCAACCACCGCGTCGAGCTCGGCGTCGGACAGAATTGTCAAATCAGACATGTTTGTTTCCTCAAACCCGTTGACCAAGAGGGTCTTCCCCTCACCTGCACGGCGCACGACGCACCGTACCCCTTGAGTACCGGGTCTTGCGCCCCGGCACCGAACCCACATCCACTCGCCACCGGATCGGTGGCCCGGCAGAGCCCTGCTACCGCACGCCGCACTGTCGGGCGCGATAATCCCTGACGATGGCTACCGCCCCATCCAGGCCGTCATGCGCAGCCAGGGAACTTGAAGCCGTTTGTGTTACTTTAAAGTACTGTTATGAATTGAATGATCAGACGCCGCGCAGGTCGGCGGCGCAATCATGTGAACAGATTTACTATCGCCTGCGACTCCCGTTTTCAGATCCGCTTTCTTCAGGCTGCATTGTTGTCTTTTTCGCGTCCTTGATCGGGAGGTTTACAAACCGAATGGACCGCGGTCAACCGCCTACACAGATTTGTTACCAGTATAAATAATACGAACTCTAGTTTTAAGAAACATCGAAATGTCGTATTTCGGCATTTGACAATTCGAATTTATTCAAAGCGTCCATCATGACTTTGCTGTACATGGCGGGTGCACCGGCACGACCGACGTCCGCAGACCGCTTCCGGCCCTGTCGGCCCAAAACGGCGGCGGGGCGACAAAGGGGATTCCCTTGTCGCCCCGCCGTTGCATGAACCGGGCCGTGACAGATCAAGAGATTGCCGCCCGAGCCGTATGCCAGACCCGGCGGCATGCGGCTCGGGCCGGGGCATGGGCAGTGTGGGGACGGATACGGACCGCGCCCACATGATGACCGCCCTCAGTCCTACACAGGTGGTGAGACCATCAGCTCCACAACGCCCCTCCGACATAGATCTTGCCGAAGTTGTCGTGAATAGCCAGCTTGCTCATGTCCGTGCCGGCATTGAAGTACAGGTTGCCATAGTTGTTCGATATATTAACTGTACCAGTATCGATGAACGTGCCGAAGCTGATGCTGCTGTAGTTGTTCATCACGTCGAAGGAACCCTGCACGTTAATATCGCTGAAGGAAATGCTCCCCTTGTTGTCGTCGATCTGGAAACACCCGCCATCGGTCACCGAGGCGAACTGCATCTGCCCGCTATTGCCATCCACCTGCCAGTTGCCCCAGTTGATCAGGTCCCCGGTGCTCACCATCCCCTGATTGTCGTCGACGGCAAACGAGCCGATCGTGGCGTTGCCGGTCACGCCGCCGCTGACCGCGCCGGCGCCACCGGTCACCACGCCCAGGTCGATCGTGCCGAAATTGCTCTCGATGCACGCCTGGCCGCTGAAGACATTGCCCTGCGCGGCACCGCCCTGCCCGCCGTCCAGCCCGGCGCCGCCGGTCACGTTGCCGAAGTCAACGGTGCCATGGTTGTTGCTGACATCCAGGGTGCCGGCGTAGCAGTGCCCGAAGGCGTCGCCGCCGACACTGCCGGCGCCGCCCGTCACATTGCCCAGATCGACCGTGCCCCAGTTATCCGTGATCCGCAGCGGCCCGGTGATACTACCGCCATATGCGTTGCCGCCCCGCCCTATCTCGCCAATGATGGTGCCCACGACGTTGCCGCCATTGCCGCCATTGCCGCCATTCGCGCTGCTGTTGGCATTGGTGACCGAGAGATTGTCATCACTGCCGGAGAAGGAGCCCACGACCGGACCGGCCGCCGCAAGCCCGCCGTTGCCACCGTTGCCGCCAGCCCCGCCGTCACCGCCAAGTCCCGCTGTGCCGGCTCCACCGGCGCCGCCGGTGACGTTGCCGAGCTGGATGGTGCCGCAGTTGGTCTGGATGATGATGCCCTGACAGAAGGTGTGGCCATACGCGGCCCCGCCATTGCCGCCATATCCGGCCCCGCCATTGCCATCATTGCCGCCATTCCCGCCGTTGCCACCATTGGCATCGACTGTTGCGCCATTGAGCGAGAGATCGTTCCCATTGCCCTGCAGGACGCCGGCATAGGCGCCCGCGACCGCGTTACCGCCGTTGCCGCCGTTGCCCCCGGCGCCGCCTGAACCGCCTGCGCCGCCCGTGCCGGCGCCGCCGGCGCCGCCCGTGACGTCACCGATCTGCACCAGGCCGTGGTTATCCTCGATGCCAAGCATGCCGGCGAAAAGGTCGCCGTAGGCCGTGCCACCCTGGCCGCCGTAGCCGTTACCGCCGGCCCCGCCCACGCCGCCGGCTCCGCCCGCACCACCGTTGGCGATAGCCGTCAGGAAGCCGCTGGTGAGTTTGTTGCCATTGCCGCTGAGCGTGCCGGACACACCATTTCCGGCCGCGGCCGTACCACCCGCGCCGCCCGCGCCGCCGGCACCACCGTTGCCGCCCGCGCCGCCGGTGCCCGCGCCGCCGTCCCCTGCGACGATATTGCCGAACGTGATCGTGCCGCAGTTGGCGATCAGGTCATTTCGCCCGACGAAGACATGTCCGAAGGCATTGCCGCCGTTGCCGCCGCGGCCATCGCCGGCAGCCCCAC
>DAICYU010000357.1 GCA_027311485.1 Acetobacteraceae bacterium | reverse complement strand
GCCGCCGTTCATACCATCACTCGCGAATAGGGTTTCGGTTGCAATCAAAGTGCGATACAGCGCATGTATAAACTGTACGGACGGAGTATTACACTTCCATGACACAGTCGGCCCTCTCCCAAAATACCGTCATTCGCTCCCGGGATACAGCAAAGGAGGTGTCAAACGCTGGAATGTTCTTTCGGCGCTGGTTGGCAAATCCGCTGCAAATGGGCTCGATCGTTCCGTCCTCACCGGCGCTGTGCCAACGGGTCGTCAGGAATGTCCGCCGCGCGGAAGACGAGATCGTTCTTGAACTCGGCGCCGGAACCGGCGTGATTTCGCAGGCGCTGCTGGATGGCGGCGTGCCGGCTAACCGACTGTATGTCGTCGAGATCGTTCCCGCCATGGCTCGGCATCTGCGTGACGTGCTGCCCGGCGTGAACGTTATCGAAGGCGATGCCCGCCACCTGCCGGACCTGCTGCCGGCGCACTGGCAAGGCAAGGTTGGCACGGTCATCTGCGGCGTGCCGCTGGTGCTGCTGCCGAAACCCGAGCAGCGGCGGTTTATCGACGCGATTGAGGCCGTGGCGCCGGGGCGGGGCTTCCTGCACTATAGCTACTGTGCCACCTCACCGCTGCCGGCGAAACTGCATACGCTGGGTGCCAAGCGGGAAGCCTGGACGCCGCTGAATTTCCCGCCCGCCAGCGTCTGGCGCTACACGCCAGCGGGCTGACGGCGGCGGAACGTCTCGGCGGAGACGCGTTGACAGCCGATCGGGATGCCGGTGTCGTCCGCCTGTGTGCCGCGTATGTCGAGGCGGCGCAGCGCGGTCAGTCCGGCCAGCGGCGACAGGTCACGCACCGGCGTGTCGCCGAGTTCCAGCACCCGCAACTGGCTCAATTGCCGCAGCGGAGTCAGGTCGGTTACCTGCGTACTGGAAAGCTGCAGGCTTTCCAGCGCATGCAGGCGGGATAGTGGGGTCAGGTCGGCGACGGCCGAACCGCCGAGGTCCAGCCGCGTCAGCTGTGTCAGACGCGCCAGCGGGGCGATGTCCCGCACCAATGTGCCGGTCAAATACAGGCTTTGCAAACCGGTAAGATGTGCCAGCGGCGCGATATCCTGAACCGCCGTGAAGGACAGGTTAAGGCTTTGCAGCCGCGTGAGCCGCACCAGCGGGGCAATGTCGGTGATCCGCGTCTGCTTCAGGCTCAACACCCGCAGGGCGGTCAATGCGGCAAGATCCGATGGATCCACGAGCGGCGTACCGGTGAGGAACAGAAGTTCGGCCGCCGTCAGGCTGGCCAGCGGCGGCAGATCGGATAGCCGTCGACGTTCCAGGCGCAGGGTCTTGTCAGTCATCGGCGGCCAGTCATCAGGGGGCGGCCATCAGGGGTCGGTCACCAGGATATGGTTATCAGCATCGTGCCGTCATTCAGCTGCCAGCAGCGGCGGATCGACCATTTCCGTGGCACGCGCCAGATCGACCGACAACAGCCGCGATACGCCACGCTCCTGCATGGTCACGCCGTACAGCCGGTCCATGCGGGCCATCGTCAGCGGGTGGTGCGTCACGACCAGGAAGCGGGTGCCGGTTTCCCGCACCATATCCTCCAGCAGCGTGCAAAAGCGGTCCACGTTGGCATCGTCCAGCGGCGCATCGACCTCATCCAATACGCAGACCGGGGCAGGGTTGCAGCGGAACACGGCGAAGATCAGCGACAAGGCGGTCAGCGCCTGCTCCCCGCCGGACAGCAGTGACAGCGCCGCCAGCTTCTTGCCGGGCGGCTGCGCGTAGATTTCCAGCCCGGCCTCCAGCGGATCGTCCGAGCCCACCATGGCCAGATGGGCGCGCCCGCCGTTGAACATGCGGCTGAACAGTTGCTGGAAGTTGCGGTCCACTTCCTGGAACACCGCCCCCAGCCGCTCACGCCCTTCGCGGTTCAGGTGGCCGATCGAACCACGCAGCTTGGCGATGGCGGTGGTGAGTTCCGCACGATCTGTCTCGATCGTGGCGATCTGCTTTTCGACCTCCTCGGCCTCCTGTTCGGCGCGGAGGTTGACCGGGCCCATTTCCTCACGCTCTTTCCACTGGCGTTCCAGGCGCTTGCGGGCGCGGTCCTCGGCTTCCTGCGACAGGTCGGAGGGCGGATCGGGCAACGCCGGATTGGCGCCGAGGCGTTCCAGGATGCGTTCGACCACAGTGCCCCAGGCGTGGTTGGCCTGCTGCACCACGCCTTCCGCGCGCACCGCGTCCTCCCTGCTTCGGGCCAGGGCCGCTTCGGCGGCGCGGGCGGCCCGATCGGCTTCGGCCGCCTGCGCCGTTGCCTGCGACAGCGCCGCCGCGGCCCGACGATGTGCCGCCTCGGCCGCTTCCAAGGCGTCCAGCGCCGCCACCCGGCGGGCCGCGATTTCCGCTGGCCGGGCTTCCAGGGCGCGCACCGCCGCCTCGGCCTCGGCCTGCCTGGCGGTGAGGTCGGTGACCCGGTCGATGGCGTCCTTGCCACGTTCGGCCCAGCCGGTGCGTTCGGCGCCAATCACGCGCTGGCGGTTGGCGCGGGCGGCATGGTCGCGGGCGATCGAGTCGCGGCTGCCGCGTGCCGTGGTTTCCCGCGACCGGGCCGCCGAGAGAACCGCGCGGGCCTGGTCGACGGCACGGCGCAGGGCGGTGACGTCCGGCAGCGCTGTCGCGCTCGCCCGTACCTGCGCCAGGGCGGCCTGGGCTTCGTCACGCTCCTGCGTGATGCGTGCCAACTGATCGTCCACGGCGGCAAGCCGAGCGGTGGCGGTGGTGGCCTGGTTGCGCAGGCTGGTGAGGCTGGCGCGGGCGCGTTCCAGCTTCTGCTCCCACTCGCGACGCCCGGTGCGTGCCGTCTGCTCGGCTGTCACCGCCGCCTGGGACGCGGCTTCGGCGGTGGCGCGGGCGGCGCGGGCCTCGGCGGCAACCTGTTCGGCGGCTGTCAGGCGGGTGCGCAGCCCCATCAGGCGGTTGCGTTGCTGCAGGCGCACGGCGGCCTGGGTCGGTGTGCCGGCCCGAATGGTATAGCCATCCCAGCGCCAGATCGCGCCGGAGCGGGAGACCAATGACTGCCCGGGCAGCAGATTGGACTGATTGTCGGACCCGTCGTGGTCAGTTTCGACGAGACCGATCTGTGACAGCGCGCGTGCCAGCGCCGGCGGGCCCTGCACGAAGGCGGACAGCGCGGTTGCGCAGGCCGGCAGGGTTGGCACCACGTCGAAGGCAGGCAAATCCCGCCAATGCCGCGCCGCGCCAGGATTGAGGGCGGAGGTGAGTTCCTCCCCCAGCACCGCGCCGAGGGCGGCTTCCAGGCCATCGGCGACGGTCAGGGAGTCGATCATCGGCGGCCAGCGCTCGCCATCTTTCACCGACAGCACCTCGGCCAGGGCCTGGGTTTCCGCCGCCAGACGGGCGCGGCCCGAATCGGCGGTGCTTTGCGCATCGCGCGCAGCGGCCAGGGCCGATGCGGTGGCGGCACGGGCCTGTTCGGCCTGCTCGACGGCGATTCGGGCGGCGGCGACGGCGGCTTCGGCTTCGCTGCTGTCCTGAGTGGCACGGGCGATCAGCGCCGGATCGACCTGCTGCCCGGCGATTCGGGCGCGTTCGGTGCTGATCGTGCGGAACTGTTCATCCTGCCGATTCGTCCGGTGCTCGGCCTGGGACAGCAGCTGCGCCGCCGCCTGGGCGCGGGCGTTCGCCTCGGCCGCCGCCTCGGTGGCGCGGTTGGCCTCGGCTTCGGCGGTGCGTACCGCCTCGGCCGCGGCAATCGCTTCGGCTTCGGCTGCGGCGCTGCGTTCCTCATGGCCGTCATCGGCGGCGGCCAGCACTTCCTGTTCCGCCGCCAGACGCTGATCGGCGGATGCGGCGTCGCGCTGCAACTGCTGGGCGTGGCTCAGGTCGCGGCGGATCTGTTCCAGCCGGCGTTGGGCGTCGCCAAGCGCGGCGCGGGCGGCATCCGCCTCACTGTCCACCTGCTCCTGGGAAACGCGATGGCGTTCCAGCACCGTCCGGGCGTTCGATTCCTGCTCCCGCAGTTCGGGCAGGGCGGCGGTTGCTTCCGCGGTGCGCGTGGTGGCGGCCGTCGCGGCGTCCGTCGCTGCCGCCACCGCCAGTTCCGCTGCATGCAGCGCGGCGGCAGCCTGCGCGCGGCCTTGCTCGACCCGGGCGCGCTGCAGCGCCAGCAACTCGGCTTCGGCGGCGCGGATGGCGCTGGAGATATTGCGATACCGGCTGGCTTGGCGAGCCTGCCGCTTCAGGCCGCCCAACTGGCCTTCCAACTGGGTGCGCAAATCGTCGGCCCGCGCCAGGTTGGCCTCTGCCGCCCGCAGCTTCAACTCCGCCTCATGCCGGCGGGCATGCAGCCCGGTGATGTTGGCCGCTTCCTCCAGCACCGTGCGGCGTTCTTCCGGCTTGGCGCTGACCAGCGCGCTGACCCGGCCCTGGCTGACCATGGCCGAGGCGCGGGCGCCGGAGGCCATGTCGGCGAACAGGGTCTGCACGTCGCGCGCCCGCACCTCCCGGCCGTTGATGCGGTAGGCGGAGCCGCTGCCGCGCTCGATACGGCGGATGATCTCCATCTCCGGCTGTTCATGGAACGGCGGTGGCGCGCGGCCGTGCGTTTCATCCAGGAACAGCGTGACTTCGGCGATGTTGCGGGATGCGCGGCCGGCGGTGCCGGCGAAGATCACGTCCTCCATCTCCCCGCCGCGCAGGTTGCGGGCGCTGCTTTCGCCCATCGCCCATCGCAACGCCTCCACGACATTGGACTTGCCGCAGCCGTTCGGTCCGACGATGCCGGTCAGTCCAGGCAGGATCTCCACGCTGGTGGGTTCAGCAAAGCTCTTGAACCCGGCGATGCGAAGACGGCGGAAACTGACCGGCAATGAAAGCCCCCTGTATGCTCCTTATGCCGGGATCAGCTTGCTGAAGGCGTCATAGCTCATTTCCCCGGCATACTTCTGGCCGTTGATCACAAAGCTCGGAGTCGAG
>DAICYU010000356.1 GCA_027311485.1 Acetobacteraceae bacterium | reverse complement strand
GCTCTGACTGAGCGAGGGCCTGAAAAGCGAAAAGCGAAACACCTGCGATGAGGCACGCGGCAAACCTCATTCCATTCTCCGAATTGTGGGGCAGAAAAAGAAGGCGTCCCGAAGGACGCCTTCCAATGGCTATTGCGGCGCCAGGGCGAAGACCCAAAGCGAGCCGCCGGCCGGAACCTTGGACAGCCGTTCGTCACCCGAGAACATGGCATAAACGCCGCCCAGGCCGCTGGAGACGGCGATGTACTGCACGCCATCCTGTTGCCAGGTGATCGGCTGGCCCTCGATCCCCGAACCGGTCTTGAATTGCCAGAGCTTGTTACCGTTGTTCGCATCGAAGGCTTCGAATTCGCCGGTCAACTTACCGGAGAACACGAGCCCGCCGGCCGTCGACAGAACCCCCGAGAAGCGCGGAATGTCACTCGGCACTTCCCACTTCGACTTGCCGGTCATCGGGTCGATGGCCCGCAGATAGCCGCGCGGCCCCTGCGGCCATACCCAGTCGATATCGGCGCCCCAATAGGTCAGGCCGGCGCGGAACACCGGCGTTGTCGGCTTATAGTGCATGCCGAAATTCAACGTATTGGCATAGACCAGGCCGGTGTTAGGATCGAATGAAACCGGGCTCCAGTTCTTGCCGCCCATGGCGCCAGGCCACACTTCCTGGGCCTGTCCCTGCCGTACCTTGTCGGTGATCTCGGATGGGATGGGGCGCCCGTTTTCATCGATGCCCTTCGCCCAGGTCAGCTTGTCGATGTACTGGTTGGCGGCGATCAGCTTGCCGTCCGTGCGGTCCAGGACGTAGAAAAATCCGTTGCGGTTTGCGTCCATCAGGACCTTGGTCGGCTTGCCGCCGACGTTCATGTCGGCCAGCACCATCTCGGCGACGCTGTCATAGTCGTATGGATCGTTTGGCGAGAACTGGAAGTGCCATTTGATCTTGCCGGTCTTGGGATCGAGCGCCAGGACCGAGCAGGTGTACAGGTTGTCGCCAGGATGCGTGGTGGGGTTCCAGGACCCGGTGTTGCCAGTGCCCCAATAGACGGTGTGCAGGTCGGGGTCGAAGGACCCAGTGATCCAGGTGGAACCGCCGCCGTGCAGGTAGGTATCGCCCGGCCAGGTCTTGCCGTTCGGGTCATCCGGGCCGGCGACGGTGTAGGTGCGCCATAGGTGCTTGCCGGTCTCCGGATCCCAGCCATCGATGAAGCCGCGAATGCCATATTCGGCGCCGGAAATCCCGGTGATGACAACACCATCGGCGACCAGCGGCGCCACCGTCTGGGAGTAGCCGTCCTTGAAGTCGATCACGTGGGAGCGCCAGAGCTCCTTGCCGGTCTTCATGTCCAGCGCGATGACGTTGGCGTCCAGCGTGGTGCGGAACAGCTTGCCTTCATACAGCGCGGCGCCGCGGTTGATGATGCCGCAGCAGACGATGCGGGGCGTTTCAGGCGGATATTCGACCTTCGTCTTCCAGATCTGCTCACCCGTCTTGGCGTTCACCGCCATGGTGGCGGAATTCGTCGTCACATACAGGACGCCGTGGTAGACGAGCGGCTGTGACTCCTCGCTCTTGTTGTCGTCGTAACTGTAGTTCCACACGGGAACCAGGTGCTTGACGGTATCGCGGTTGATCTGCGTCAGCGGGCTGAAGCGCTGCAGGTCGTAGCCCATCCCGTAATTCAGGACATTGGACTGATCCTGCTTGGCACCCTTGGTCAGTTCCTCGGCGGTCTGGGCATGTCCGGCGATTGGAACGCACACGGCCAGCGCGGCCGCCAACAGCAGCTTTCTCATTGTTTCTCCCCGTCCGGCAATATCTGCCGTTTAATTGCTATATCGTTACATCAGGCCTCCGATGATCGGAGCGCCTGTTGTTTAGGTTGCAATCAAATGTTGGCGTTGTCACATCAACTTGTTGCGTTTGACCGCGTTTGCCGGCGGGGCTGCCAAAGCATGCCCATTGTGCAGTCGGGCCTCTGCCCGTCGCGCAGCGCGACGGGCATCGCGGGGCCTATTTAGCTGACGACGGCGATCTGTTCCCGCCGCAACTGCACGGTTAGGTCATCAAGCGCCTTTTCCATGCGGGTCAGCATGTCGTCGATCTCCTCCTTGCTGATCACCAGCGGCGGGCTGAAGCACAGCACGTCGTTCATGACCGACCGGCTGATGACCCCATGTTCCTCGCACAGCTTCGTCATGCGGCCGCCGACCTTGGCCTTCGGATCGAAGTTGGTGTGGGTCGCCTTGTCGGCCACCAGCTCGACCGCGGCGATCAGGCCGGTGCCGCGCACCTCCCCCACCAGCGGATGGTCGGCGAAGCGGCGGCGCAGTTCAGCCTGCATGTGCGGGCCAACCTGGCCGACGTGGGCACCGATGTTGATTTCGTCGTAGATCTTCAGCGTCTCGATCGCCACCGCGGCCGGCACGGGATGGCCGGAGTAGGTGAAGCCGTGGCCGAACGTGCCGATGCTGTGGCTTTCCTTCGCCAGCGCCTGGAAGACGAAGTCGTTCACCATCACTGCGCTGATCGGCAGGTAGGACGAGGACAGCGCCTTGGCGCAGACGACGATGTCCGGCTGGATATCCAGCGTCTGGCTGCCCCAGTAGTTGCCGGTGCGCCAGAAGCCGCAGATGACCTCATCGGCGACCAGCAGGATATCGTATTTGTGCAGCACCGCCTGGATCTTCGGGAAATAGCCACGCGGCGGCAGGATTACGCCGCCGGCCCCCATGATCGGCTCCGCCCACATCGCGGCGACGGTGTCGGGTCCCTCGGCCAGGATCAGCTGTTCCAGCTCGTCAGCGCAACGGGTGGCGAAATCCTCCTCGGACTCACCGGGCTGGGCGTTGTGGTAGTGGTGCGGCGTCATGGTGTGGATAAAGCCGGGCAGTGGCACGTCGAAGCTGCGGTGGTTCGACGCCAGCCCGGTCAAGGATGCCGATGCCAGCGTGATGCCGTGATAGGCCTTGTAGCGGCTGATGATCTTCTTCTTGCGCGGCCGGCCCAGGGCGTTGTTGAGGTACCAGACCATCTTGATGGCTGAGTCATTGGCCTCGGACCCGGAATTGGCGAAGAATACCTTGCTGACCGGCACCGGCGCGCGCTGCACCAGCATCTCCGCCAAGTCGATCATGGGCTCGTGCGACTTGGCGGTGAAGGCGTGATAGAAGGGCAGCTTGCGCATCTGGTTGGCCGCCGCCTGCACCAGGCGTTCGTTGTCGAAGCCCAGGGCGGCGCACCACAGGCCGGCGACGCTTTCGATGTATTCCTTGCCGGCTTCATCCCACACCCGAACGCCTTTGCCGCGGGAAATGACGACCGGGCCGATCTGCTGGTGCGCTTCCAGATCGGTGTACGGATGCAGCACGTTGGCGATGTCGCGGGCGGCGGCTGAATTGGCACCGAAGGGCGGTGGGGGGGCCATGGACAACTCCTTTGCAAGCGGCGAGGTCAAGGACGCAGCCTAGACCCGGAACACGGGGAACGGAAACAGGCGGTTGCCATCGCGGCGGCGGGATGCGGTGAAACACCGCCTGTTTGACGGTTTCGCGCTCTGCAAACCGGCGTTATGTGACGTTGCCGCTCAGCCACCGGTTGCATCGGCTTGACCGGCTGCTGGCCGAACGGACGCAATCCCGCTACTGATCGGTAAACGTCCCGGAAGGAACCAGCCGCATGCCCAGGCCCCTGCTGTTCACGCCATTGCAGATCCGTAGCATCACCTTGCGTAACCGGATCGTACTGGCGCCGATGCACCAATATGCGTCCAACCAGGGTTTCGCCACGGATTGGCATCTGATGAATGCCGGGCGCTATGCCGCCGGGGGCTGCGGCGTTGTCATGGTCGAGTCCACGAAGGTGGAGCGGCGCGGCTGCGGCACTGTCGGCGACCTGGGGCTATGGAAGGACGACTTCATCCCGGGCCTGCGGCGGATTACCGACTTCATCAGGGCGCAGGGCGCGACGGCCGCCATCCAGATCGGCCATTCCGGCCGGAAAGCCCGTCTGACCCGCCCCTGGGAAGGCCAGCAGCCACTGACCCCCGACCATCCCGAGATGTTCGACTGGGAAGGATGGGAACTCGTCGCCCCGTCCGCCGTGCCGCACAGTGACCGCATGCCCACCCCGCGCGCCTTCAGCCGCGACGAAATTCCCGAACTCGTTGCCCGCTGGGGCCAGGCCGCTGCCCGCGCGCATCAGGCTGGCTTCCAGATCCTCGAGATCCATGGCGCGCACGGCTACCTGATCCATCAGTTCCTGTCCCCGGCGGCCAACCGGCGCAACGACGAATACGGCGGTTCCGATGCCAATCGCATGCGCTTTGCGCTGGAAGTCGCCGAATGCGTGCGGGCCAACTGGCCAGCCGAAAAACCGCTGTTTATGCGGCTTTCCTGCGAGGACGATGCCGGCTGGGGGCCGGAGCAGAGCGTCGCCCTGGCGCGGGCGCTGAAGACCAAGGGGGTGGACGTGATCGACTGCAGCTCCGGCGGTATTCTGGAACGATCCCCCATGGACAGTGTGCGGGCACGCAAATACGGCTATCAGGTTCCGTATTCGGAACGGGTTCGCACCGAGGCGGGCATCATGACGATGGCCGTCGGCCACATCGTGCACGCCGACCAGGCGGAGGCGATCCTGGCAACCGGCCGGGCGGACCTGATCGCGATCGCACGTGAAATGATGTACAATCCGAACTGGGCGCTGGACGCGGCGCAGAAACTCGGCGCGGACCCCGATTTCACCATCGTTCCCCCCGCTATGGGCTGGTGGCTCGGCAAGCGTGCCAAGTCAGCGTTTGAGGGCGTGCCGTCGACCTTCCAGCGTGGCGCGGCGGCGGCCGCCGATTAAATAGTAATAATCACACCACTGTGATTCCAGACCGCGCCGGGACATTGCCAGGATGAACAGCTAAGTCAGACATTGCCTGGAAAGAACATTCTTTGAACAGCAGTGCGCCCGTATCGGATGCCGACCCGCAGGCCGTGCCACGGACAGCATTCGAAGCGGG
>DAICYU010000355.1 GCA_027311485.1 Acetobacteraceae bacterium | reverse complement strand
AACCGCCGCCACGTGCATCCTGGCACCGATATCGATCGCTGCCGCATCCGGGTGGGTGGGAGAGATGTCTCGCTCTGGACGAGATCGCTTCGATTTGGCCATGCTACCTCCTTGCGTGTCGGGCGGAGGAGCCGGGCTGCGCAAGGAGATCAACTTCCTGACCGGGATCGCCACGAAGGCGTCACCACTCTCAAGTGCGCAACAGCCCATGGGCCACGTTTTTTGACGGGGTCATCGCCACCAGAAATTCACCGGCCGCTCTCCTCCGAGATCAACGCTACCACTGCCGTTTCTACCGCCACAGGCGGGACGCCGGCCCGCGACAGGTTTTTTAAAATGTCCCGCTCCATGCGCAGTCGGTCGCACTCCCGCCGCAGCCGCGCGATCTCAGCTGCCTGGTCGGCCGTTGGAACCGGCACGGGCTTGAGGGAGGGGGCGGCGGCAAGCCGTGGCGCCTCGCCCCTGCCAGCGCCAGCCCCATGCTGGCGCACCCAACGGCACAGCAACGTCGGGTGCAGCCCAACCTCGCTTGCCACCGACGTGGGCGTACGCCCACTGCTGACCACCAGGTCAACAACCTGACGCTTATAATCCTCTGTGTAGGAACGCGGCTTGGTCCTCGTCGCCTGCTGATCCATCGAACACCTCCAACTCAAAGATTGCCTCTGGGTGTCCACCGAAACCAAGGAAGATCAGCCAGCCATCCCGTGAACCGCGTCGCCGACCTGCTGCCCTGGAACGTCGCTGACATCAAGCCAAGGCTCGATCAGCGCCTCGCTGCTTGAGCAGAACAGGCAAGCGCCGCAACCGCGTTCGTCGGCGGACGCTTACTGGCATACGTGGCCTCGTCGCCCAGCGCCGGCGGGTGCAGACGACCGACAGCCGCCATCCCTTCCCAATTGCCCCTAACCTGCTGGACCGCAACTTCTCCGCCACCACCAAGCCCAACGCGGTCTGGCTGGCAGACCTGACCGACATCGCCACCAGCGAAGGGTGGCTTTACAGGGCCGCCATCATGGACCTGCACACGCGCAAGATCGTGGGTTGGAGCATGCGCGATTATCTTAGGGCCGAACTGGCAACGTCGGCGCTGCTGATGGCCATCCAGCGCCAGCGGCCAGAGGCTGGGCTAGTTCACCACTCAGACAGGGGCGTCCAATATGCTTGCAGCGACTACCAGACGGCGCTGAGCCAGGTCGGCATCACTGCATCCATGAGCCGGCGGGCCAACCCGCTGGACAACGCGCCGATGGAAAGCTTCTTCCACACGCTGAAGACCGAACTGGTGCACCACAGGACATACGCCACCCGCGACGAGGCCAAGCCTGACGTGTTCTCGTATGTCGAGGGCTTCTACAATCGCCAAAGGCTGCACTCGGCCCTGGACTACCGCACGCCAGACCAGGCAGAACAGCAAGCAGAAAACGTAGCGTAAACCGTCCACGGAAACCGTGGAGGATCACCGGCGGAAACAGCAGCGCCTCAAGACGGGCGTCATTCAGCGTGTCCGGCAACGGCCAGGTCAGGCACACACGGCGCGCTCGGCTGAGGTAGTCACCGACCGAACCTTGACTCAGCCCGAGGCTCTGGCTGATCCTCCGTTGCGGCAAATGCTGTTCCCAGCGTAGCCGCAGTAGTTCGCGTATCTTTCGCATCGAAAATCTCTCATCAGGCATCCCGCCCCCTGTTCCTTGGCAAAAGATCGAAACTACCGGCGGTTGAAGACTGTCTGTGGCCGCCGAACCGCAACGTTAGCTCCGGAATGATCAGGATCACCGGAATCAGCGATCAGGATCCGCCGGAATGCATGATCACGATCAAACGGAACCGGTGATCACGATCGACCGGAATTCATAGGCCAATGTCGCGGCTCACCCGCCCGAGAAAGGTACGCGACGTCTTCAGGGCCCGGTTGGCGCGCTTGAATTGCTTTGCGTGCGCGTAACGCTGATGGCGGATCAGTGCGAGCTTGCCAGCCCGGACATAGGACTGGCGTAACGTGACGCCATGCTTCTGCGCCCGCTTTACCAGGCGCTCGCGGGCACGTTGCAATAGCTTCGCAGCGGTTGGGAAGCTGATTGCCTTCGGTTGCACCGTGGTGTCGACGATGACGCGGGTGAAATCGGCCTGCATCTGGCCGCACCGCTGCGGGTGGCCAGATGCAGGCTCTCCTGCAGCAGGGCGACCAGCTTCTCCTCGCCCATCCGCTGCCGCCGCCGGGTCATCGAGGATCGTTCGAACGGCAGCTTTTGGCAGAAGAATTCTTCGCCGCAGAGCAACTGGTCATAGGGGTTCTCCAGCCACCGCTCGCACAGCATCTCGTCGGACAGCTTGTGCATGTGCTTGAGAGTGGCCAGCCCCCCATCAGCCGTGTCGGCGGCGGTGGGCGTCCCGGGCCGTCCGTGTAAACGGCGCCGGGCCGCTGCTCCAGGAACGCCCAATCGATGCCGCGCGCCAGCTTCGCCAGCGGATGGGCGAGGTCCACGATCTGATCGAGACGCGACCTCAGAAGGTCCTGCTGGCCGCCCTGGTCTCGCTTTGCCGGTCGCATCGCCGCCCTCCCCGCTGATCCGGGGAGGGATAGAATCGCATACCGCCGCGTCAGGTCAATTTGCAAGAACCCGCGGCGTTGATCACATTTTTCTGGCAAATACGATGACTTGCCGACGCCGACATTCCCAGCATCGTCAATGCGTTGCGCGTTCTCCACAGACGACTAAGTGTCGATTCAGCCCATTGAAATTGAAATGAACCGCAGAAGTTCATGATGCGACATCGGCTTCTCCAACACCGTCATAACTCCTAAATTCGCGGCCTTACGCTCTACAACGGAGTCATGCACCCCAGTTATCAGCAGCGCTGGGATATTTACGCCCTGTTCGGCCAACCGTTCAATCATTTGCAAGCCGGTCATCCGAGGCATATTTTGATCCACGATAAGGCACGCTAGGTGGTCGAAGCGTCCGTCCGCCAAGAATTGCATACCTGAATTGTAGACCTCATATTGGTAACCCATCGTCTCGAGCAGGCCGCCAAGCACCTCACCGACATCAGCGTCGTCATCGATGATCGCGACAGTGCTCGCATTTGTTTGTTCCATTAATCGTCCCCGACAGATTTAACACAGCGACGCCGACCGCTGCCACGATGGGGGAAGATGCTAGCCGGCCCGGTTCAGATGAATAAGGCTTAAAGCGCCGGATCACTTGCTATTGTTAGTATCAGCCGTTAGGTATTGATCGCCGGTTAAGCGAATCGGGCAGATACGGTGTCGTATGGGCGGAGCTCCCGAGTTCGAGCTTTCCAGACGAGCAGTGGCCGCCTGGTGTTTTCGCCGACATCGCTAGGCAGCAATCATTGGGTGAAGATGCTTTACACCCCCGTTCCGCCAGGCCACTCGACATCCAACGTCCAGGTGATGGAAATTGTCTGAAAATTTCAAATTGCGCACTGACCCTCTCGTCAGTGATCCGCAAAATGATCGCAAAATTCGCGTCGATGACACGCCCGAGGCGAGTGAGGCAGCAAGAATCGACGATGCCGAATCGCAAATGCGGAAGGCTCTTGGGTTGCTCGGGGATGCGCCTCGTCATCGGCCAGAGTCGGACCGCGTGGAGCCATCGCATCGTGGAACTGACCGATTCGGCGGCGGGCTGCACCGACGACGATTTGTACAGGATGGGGAAGTACCCGTAACTGTCCTACGCCGTGACGCAGCGCACGACGCGACGGTTCAGCGTGCTCTACCTCCTGTAACTCCCGCTGCAACCAGCAGACTTCAGCGGATCGAAGTGGCGTTAGCGACTGAGATGGCGGCACGCGAGAAGGCGGAGCGGTCCCTTGCAGAGGCGCAGGCGATAGTACGCGACCTCCAAACCAAAATTGGCCATGCCGAACTTGCGCACACCGAGGCATCGGGAGCGTTGAGGCGCGAGCGTGAAGTTATGGCACAGTTTCGTCAGGATGCTGCAGAGTGGGAGGAGCGGCTGAACGCAGCTGTGTCTCAAGCGCAGGCCGCAGAGAGCGCCTTGCAAGGCGCTCTCGAGCAGCTTCAGGAGGAGCAACGCGCGCGTCGAGCAGCTGAAAAGGCGCTCAGGTCGGCGGAAGCTGCACAGGAAAGTGCCCGGCGCCTCGCAAAGTTGCCGACCGCAGAACCACCTGCAGCAGTAGGGCTGCAGCCGCAACGCCGCATCCCGGAAAATGCATCGATCAGCCCGGCGATCCGACGTCGGCGTGCCGCAGAGCCCTCGGTCACAGACCAGGAGCCTGTAAAGTGGTGGCTTACGGCGAAGCCAGGCGGTCGACGTCGTTAGTGACTACGCTGTGGGAGCATGAACTTCCTCTGACAGTTGGGCCTCCTGCCGTGGTGGGTGTCCAACGGGATAAACTTTTAGCTTATGCAGCCTGCAACAACTTCCCCTTGGCGACCGGCAGCATGTCAATGAAGGTCTGCATCGGCGTCTTGCCGTAACACCAGCAGCCCTGATGGGTGCGCTCGGTGTTATCGTGACGGATCCAGTCATCGAGGTCGGCCTGCAGTTCTTCGATCTCGCGACACAACTTTTGACGCAGCGCCACCTAGGGTCCGTTGACATTCTCGCGTGGGTGAATCCGCAGGCATCGGTTTGGGTTCAAGGCTGGTAAAGGAGACCAGTCTTGGATCGATCGTGCCTCAGCGACACGCAATGGAATAAGATCGCCCACCTGCTGCCCGGCAAGCCCGGCGATCCCGGGCGATCCGGCGTAGACAACCGCCTGTTTGTTGAAGCCGTGCTCTGGATTGCCCGCACCGGCGCGCCGTGGCGTGATCTGCCAGCCTCCTTCGGCAACCGGAACTCGGTATTCCAGCGCTTCCGCCGCTGGGCGCGCAAGGGCGTGTTCGCACGCATGTTCACGGCGCTGCGCGGTGACCCGGACTTCGAATATGTCATCGCGGACGGCACCATCAGTCGGGTCCATCAGAAGGCCACCGGGGCAAAAAGGGGACTCAGAGCCAGGCCATTGGGCGCT
>DAICYU010000354.1 GCA_027311485.1 Acetobacteraceae bacterium | reverse complement strand
CCGCCGCATTCTCACCGAGGCGGGGTTCGCCGCCGAACTGCCCCTTGCCTGAGACCGCCGCCCCGCACGAAACGGCGGACCTGTTCCTTGGCGGCCGGCTGCGGCTGCTGCGCGGCCCGGACGACCTGAACGACATGATCGCCGAGGTGCCCCCTGTCCTGGGCACGCTGGTCGCCTTTCGCCGCTCCGCCCGGTCGTTCCATGGCCATGAACCGTTCGTCGGCGTGCGACGCTACGTGATGCTGAACTACATGGCCAACACCTTCGTCGCCAAAAAGGAACTGTTGCGCCATGCCGTCTCGGCCCGCGTCAAGCGCGGTTTTGCCATTGCCGGGGAGACGGCCCATGCGTGATCATGCGCCGATTGTCGAACACTTCCTGGGCTGCCTGAACCGGTCGGTTACGGGAACTCACCCGTTCCGCTTCTGGCTGTTGGAGTCAATCCTGCCGGATGCCACATGCCGTGGCATTGACGAACTGAATGTGGCGCCGCCCGCGATCGCGGATACGCTGGGCAGGCGGGAAACCAACAACAGTAGCCGCCTGTTCTTTGGCTGTACGCAGCAAGCCGACTTCCCGGTGTGCCGCAATCTGGCCGCGGCGCTACAGGATACGGCTGTGATCCGGCGGCTGGAAGCATTGTGCGACGTTACCCTGACTGGCGGCTTCCTGCGTATCGAATATTGCCTGGACACCGATGGATTCTGGTTGGAGCCGCACACCGATATCGGCGCCAAGCTGTTCACCATGCTGATCTACCTGTCCGATGATCCCGGATCGGAAGCGTGGGGCACCGATCTGCTGAATACTGCTGGAAGCCTGGTGCTGACCACGCCCTATCGCCGCAATGGCGGGTTCATTTTCATTCCGGGATCCGACACCTGGCACGGGTTCCATCCCCGGACGATCCGGGGCGTACGACGGTCGCTGATCGTCAACTATGTGAAGCCGGAGTGGCGCTCCCGGCATGAACTGGCGTTTCCGGAACAGCCGGCGGGCGTATAGGGCCGGCACAGGCGTTGCAATCAGGCACGCCGCTGGCCTGTCATACGCGCGCCGGCTTTGCGCAAAGCCTCTACGCTGCGGCCCAGCAGGGCTCTTTCATCGTCGGAAAGCTGCGGCGGATAAAACTCCCGCAGGCCGTGGCGGCAGATCACGCCGGGAAGTGACAGCGTCACGCCATATTGCGGGCTGAACGCGCCGATAGGCACCGCCAGGCCCTCATCACGCAAGACCGCCTCGGCGATACGGGCGCAGACAATGCCGATGCCATACTGGCTGGCATCGTTGCCTTCGATAATCGCGATATTAGCATAGCGCACCTCCTCCTCGACGTTTTTACGGAACGTGGCCTCGTTGTCGCCCCGTCGACGCAGCAGCTCGGAGAGCGGCACACCACCAACGCGGGCGCCGGACCAGATGAAAACCTCGGACGTGCCGTGCTCGCCCAGGATCTGTGCCTCGACGACATCGGGACTGACATCCAATTTTTGCGCGATGTGCGTGCGGAAGCGCAGGCTGTCCAGCCAAGTGCCGGTGCTGAGGACAGCGTTATGGCCAGCGAGCGTACGGGTCAGATCGGCGAGTGGATCGGGCGGGTCGGTGACGACGAGCAGCGCCGCATCCGGCGCCGCGCGCACAACCCGGGGGATGATGTCGCGATAGGCCTCTGCATTCTGATCGAGCAGCTTCAGCCGACCCTCGGGATCGCTCCTGTCGGTTGCGCCACCGCCTTTTTCATTCACCCCGGCGGTAATCATGATGCAATCGGCATCGGCCAGCGCGCTGTAGTCGCCTTCGGCCACATCGATCCGTGGCCCCAGGGGAACGCCATAGCGGATGTCCGTTGCGACCGCCTTGGCTCGCTTCGCGGTGCGGTCCACGACAACAATCTCCCGCGCGCTGCCGCGCAGCACCAACGCCATCAGGCATGCTGCCCCCACACCGCCGGCTCCAATCACGCCTACCTTCATGCTGACCTCTCCATGTGTGTTCCCGGAACAGCAACGCGGCAGACCAGGCAGGTTCTCTCAACTGCGCGCGAGAGCTCGGCCTGTTTTTCACCGTAACAATACCGTTCCGCTGGATTCCGCTGATCGGATCGGCGCCGGGTTACGGTTCATCCACGTTCGGCGTAATTCCCGGCGATGCGCCGACGCACCGGTCCGCCTGATGTCTCGCTCACCTGGCGTCATGACGACGGATAACACTGGGCCTGCTGCAACATCGCCTCACGCTGGCGGCTGAGACGAACGGCAACCCGGCTTGTAACAGGGCGTTGCAGGTTCGATGCGGCAGACCGGAGTATTGAACATGGTTTTTACGGACGCCCCGTGCCCGGAGGCCATGTCGTGACCGCGCCGCTGAGCGTCGGGCGTAGTGCGCTGGTTTCCATGCAGCGGCGGCTTCGCACGCCGTGGGCCGACGGCGCGGTCAGGCTGGCACTGATCGGTATTGCCACCGTCCTGGTGTGGCGGCTTCACGATGTGCTTCTGCTGCTGTTCTTCGCGGTGTTGATCGCCACCGTGCTGCGCGGGATCGCCGACAAGTTAGCCGAGTGGCTGCACACGTCGCCGCGGCTAATGCTGCCCGTCGTCGCGATCCTGCTGACCGCGGTCACACTCGCGCTCGGCTTCTGGATCGGTCCTAGAATTGCCGGACAGGCCAACGACTTCTATTCTCGTCTGACCACCCAGTTGCATACCCTGCGTGATCAGTACGGCAACACACCCGTGGGGCATGCACTGACTCACCATCTGACCAACACCGGAGGGCTGGAAAAGGACGTCAGCACCTACGCGTTCAGTCTCGCAAGCTCCACAATGACAACCATCACGAGCTTGTTTGTCGTGGTGGTCATGAGCCTTTACCTGGCCGAATCCGCCCGGATGTACCTGGACGGAGCCGTGCGCCTGTTTCCCCCCAGGCATCGCAGCCTGGTGCGTCAGGTGTGTGAGGAGATCGCGCACGACCTGCGCCGCTGGCTGCTCGGCCAGGCCGTCGATATGCTGACCGTCGGCGGCTTAGCGGCGATTGGGCTATATCTTGTCGGCGTGCCGGTACCCTTCGCCCTCGCCATACTCGCGGGATTGTTGACGATCGTGCCATATTTTGGCGCCCTCGCCGCCGCTATTCCCGGCGTGCTGGTGGCAATGACGCAAAGCTGGATGGCGGCGCTTTGGGTGATTGTGATCTTCCTGGGTTGTCATATCATCGAAGGCTATGTGGTCTCGCCGCTTGTGCAGGGACGGATGGTTCGCATGCCGCCCGCGATTATCATTGGCTCGTTGACTGTTGCTGCGACGCTGTTCGGCCCGCTGGGCATCGTCCTGGGGACCCCACTCGCTGTGGTCGCTCTTGTTGTGGTGCGGCGCGTCTACATGGAACACGTGCTGGGCGATCCGCCGGACTGACCGACCATCGCCGTTTACGTCTTCCGGTGTTGCACGGGACGACAACAGCGCGATTGGCACGGCTGTAGCAGTGAGATAAACATACTGTCACACGTTCCGGGTCCCGGGCTCCAATGCCCGGATGCAAGCGAAGGGCGCCCTTAGCTCAGTCGGATAGAGCAACAGCCTTCTAAGCTGTGGGTCGGTGGTTCGAATCCACCAGGGCGCGCCACTTCCCCTCTGCGGTGGCCTCGACCGTTGCCCCGTTTGTGGCGGCACGCCTCACCGCGCCGATCCCGCACCCTCGTCATCGTAGGCGGGCAAGGCCAGATCCCGGTTAAGTTGCACCAGCAGGCGCGCGCCGACCGGTCCGGGTTGGCCCAGGGTTACAAGCGGAGCATCAGCAAGGTTCGCCGCAGCCTGGTCCGGGCCATTGCCAACGAACGTAAATTTCAGCGGTTTGCCGTTGGGCAGCAGGACCTTGGTCCAGAAAATACCCAGGACACGCTCGGGCCGCTCACCGCCATGCGCCAGCCGGCCAATCAGCTTCGTCCCGTGCGGCAGCAGCACCCGCCCCGACCGGGTGTCATCCCGAAGGTCGCTGTCCAGATCAGCCTCGATCCCCGGCGTACCGTCTGGCAGCACCACCGATACGATGCGGGCGGGAAAGTAGGTGCTGGCGGACAGGCGATAGATCGTTGCCCCCTGCACCCGCCCGGACGGCAGTTTTTTCTCAGCACCCTCGCCCAGCACCACGGCAGGTATATCTCTGGCACTGCCCTTGGGTTTGGATAAGGACCCGAACGAGCCCGGGTCGGCGACGTGGTCGGCCAGACGCTCCCGCAGGTCACTTGGCTGCAGCAGTCCGGCCGCAATGCTGCCGTAGATGGCCACGGCAGCGACAACAGGCACGATGACCAACGCGGCGGTCGTCTTTCGGCCAAACCGGCGAGGCACTGCAACCGGCGCAACAGCCTCATGGGTACGACGATCCCTTGCCTCCAGGGCGTCGATAAGCCTCTCGATTTGCTCATGGGCTGTGGGCGTGGCCATGAAGTGCATACGAACAATGCCGCCACTATGGTCAATGACCCAGCTTTCGACCGGCACATCCACCAGGCCCTGAACGACGACCTCCTCACCCGGTTGAAGATCCACTGGCTCGGCATCCGGCAGGGGAGGACCGACGCGAACAGCCAGACCTGTTCCCGACATACTGATCGTTACTCCGGCAACAACCTTGGTGCGGGCATGGAAGATCAAAACCTCTCGTTCAAGGTCGTACCGCTTCGCCCGGTGGCCGGCGGGTCCGGCCTTGGGATCGGCACCGACCAGGCCATCGCCCAGGCCGTGTTGCGGCGTTTTAGTGGCAGAGCCGATAGGAACCATATTCGTTCGTTTCAAAGCAGGATGGGTGCGTTCGGACGGATCTCTGTGTCGAGGCGTTCAGCAATGCTTATAGCCTGTTCCGGTGCTGTTATCATATCCGCATTTCGTAATGGGTGCCTAGCTTGCGGGTGATTTAGCCCGGACACGGCAGAGCCGTTGCAATTTCCGGATGGAGTCTCTTGATTGAGTGTCCTCCGCACTATCCCGCAGCCCGTTCCAGGACCGTGACGCATC
>DAICYU010000353.1 GCA_027311485.1 Acetobacteraceae bacterium | reverse complement strand
GAGCCTGAAGATCAAGCATCACGCGCAGCTTGGCTATGTGATCGAGGCGCCGGCCGCCGCGGTCGAGAAGCTGCGTGGCTTTCCGGAGCTGACGTTGCGTCAGGGGATGGCGAACGGGGCGCGCTTCACCGCGCCCGCGCTGTCGGACCTCGATCAACGCATTCGCGAAGCCGGCGAGCAGGCAACCAGCCGCGAACGCACGATCATTGCCCATCTGACGCAGTCGATCATGCAGAATGCCGATGCGCTGGCACGCCGTGCCGACGCATTGGCGCTGGTGGATGTTCTTCAATCGGCCGCCAGGCTGGCCGAAGGCGGAACGTGGATCCGACCGACGGTGACGGATGGGGATGAGTTCTGCATCAAGGCCGGACGCCACCCCGTCGTGGAAGCCGCACTCGGTAGCCAAGCCAATTTCGTGCCCAACGACTGCGACCTGTCGCCGGAATGCCGGCTGATGCTGCTGACCGGACCGAACATGGCCGGTAAATCGACCTTCCTGCGGCAGAACGCGCTTTTTGTGGTGCTCGCGCAGGCCGGGCTGCCGGTTCCCGCCGAGGGTGCAGTGCTCGGGATCGTGGACCGGCTGTTCAGCCGGGTGGGCGCTGCCGACGATCTTGCCCGCGGTCGCTGAACCTTCATGGTTGAAATGATCGAGACGGCGGCAATCATGCACCAAGCTGGGCCGCGGTCGCTGGTTGTGGTGGACGAGATCGGCCGTGGCACGTCCACGCTGGATGGACTTGCCATCGCATGGGCCGTGTTGGAGGCACTGCACTCGGCATTACGGTGCCGCACTATTTTTGCCACACATTTTCACGAACTTGCTGCGCTGACGGATCGGCTGCCGCGGCTCAGGCCGCACACGATGCGGGTTAAGGAGTGGAAGGGCAATGTTGTGTTCCTGCACGAGGTGGCCGAGGGTGCGGCACGGCGGTCGTGGGGCGTACACGTCGCAGAACTCGCCGGCATTCCAACCTCCGTTGTTCGAAGGGCCGCAACGTTGATGGCAGCGATGGAAAAGCACAGCGGTGCATTCGGAACCGCCTCGCCGATCAGCAGCCTGCCGTTGTTCGCCGCCAGCACGGCCGAGGGGCCAGCGAACAGCACCGATACAGAGCCGGTTCTTGAGGCACTGAAACAGCTCGACCCTGACACCATGTCACCAAGGGAAGCCCTGGATGCACTGTATCGCCTTAAGGCACTGGCCCCACCTTGCGAACAACAACCCGCCTAGTACGATCAAATCATGTTAGCACCCATCCCCCTGCCGCGCGCACCTGAAGTCGCTGCCAGCCTTTTGTCGGATGCGCTGGCCGCCGCCGCCGAACCTGATTGTCGCATCTCGCGCGATGCTGCCGTCGGCGTGTTCCGGCGCCATCTCGCGCGCATACAGACGTATGTTCAGCACGCCTTTGAACACGAGCAGATTACTGGCCTGCAAGCCGCCCGGCTGCTCGGCGCCCTTGTTGATGGCGTGGTCAGTGCCCTCTTCGATTACGCAAGCAGCAATGCCGATCTCGGGCCGGTTGCTAATTTGAGCGTCGCCGCCACCGGCGGATATGGTCGGGGTGTCCTGGCACCGTTCAGCGACATCGACCTGCTGTTCCTGACCAGCGAAGATCCATCGCCCGAAACCCTGAAGGTGGTGGAATATATCCTCTATTTTCTCTGGGACCTCGGGCTCAAGGTCGGCCATGCGACACGATCGATACAGGACTGCCTGGTCGAAGGGGCGAAGGACACGACGATCCGGACCGCCCTTCTGGATGCAAGGCTGCTGACTGGCAATGCGACGCTTTTCGCGGATTTCCATCTGCGCTTCCGCGCCGCCTGCAAGGAAGCCGGCGCGGCGGAATACATCGCGGCGAAACAGGCGGAACGGGCGGTCAGACATAAACGCTATGGCGACAGCCCGTTCGTGGTGGAACCAAATGTCAAGGAAGGACGCGGCGGGCTGCGCGACCTGCAGACGCTATACTGGATCGCCCGGTATGTTTTCGACACCCAAACTATGGGCGAACTGGCGGACCTAGGCGGTATCCTGACGCAGCAGGAGGCTCGGCATGGCCGTCGCGCGTGGGAGTTTTTGTGGACTGTGCGGTTTCATCTGCACTATGTCGCTGGCCGAGCGGAAGAACGACTGACGTTTGATCTGCAACCGGTTGTCGGTGCCCGCATGGGATATACCCGACATGGGCGGCAGGACGGCGTCGAACGTTTCATGCGCCATTACTTCCTGACGGCGCGGGAAATTGCGCGCCTGACGCGGATTCTGGAGCCGGGAATCCTGCGCGCTGCGCTGGGGCCGCCAGCGATTGAGGGCGAAACCGACAAGGCCCTGCTCTCGGCCGGATTTGTGCTGGCGGAAGGCAAACTGCTGCCACTCAGCGGGCGCGGTTTTGATGCGGAGCCGATACAGATGCTCCGGATCCTGCAGGTCGCGCGGGACCGCGGCCTGGAACTGCATCCGTTGGCGCTACGGTCCTTCATTCAGAATGAGCGGCGGGCGCTGTCGCTTCGTGGTGATCCCACGGCCGCCGCCATTTTCATGGATCTTCTCTGTGGAAAGCAGCCGGACCGGCACCGGGCGAACAACATCCATCCGGACGGCGCGAAATGGCTGACCATCCTGAATGAAACCGGCTTCTTTGGCCGGTTCATGCCCGATTGGGCCCGCATCGTCGGCCAGATGCAGTTCGACACCTACCACATCTTTACGGTAGACGAACATACGATCGAAGCGGTCCGCGTGTTGAACACGCTGGAGCGCGGTGAACTGGCCGACGTGGCGCCGATCGCGTCCGAGGTCGTCGATCATGTGCATTCCCGCCGCGCGTTGTATCTGGCGATGCTGCTGCACGACATCGCCAAGGGACGTGGCGGCGATCATTCAGAAATCGGCGCCGAAATTGCCCTGGAGGTCGGCCCGTCGCTGGGACTGAACGATGAGGAAACCGAGACTGTTTCCTGGCTTGTGCTGCATCACCTGCTGCTCAGCGCGACAGCGTTCAAGCGCGACATCGACGACCCGAAGACAATACTGGATCTTGCTGAAACGATACAGTCGCCGGAGCGTCTGCGTCTTTTGCTGATCCTGACGGTCGCCGACATGCGGGCGGTTTCAACTAAGGTATGGAACGGCTGGAAGGCGACGCTTCTGCGTGAGCTTTACTCCAGGGTGGCCGAAGTGCTGGCGGGCGGACTTGCAACAACCGAGCGTGACGTGCGGGTCGAGCGCGCCAAGCAGGCCGTCCGTGCGATCGTGACCGATTGGACCGACGACGAGTTCGCGCAGTTCGCTGCACTTGGATATCCCAGCTACTGGCTGTCATTCGATCCGGAAACGCACGCACGGCACGGCCGCCTGATCAAGGATGCGGAGTTCCGGAAGGCGCCGTTGACCGTCGATACGCAGCCATTGCCGGCGCGGGCGGTGACCGAGGTGACAATCTACTGCGCTGACCACGCGGGCCTGTTCAGCAAGATATCGGGCGCCCTGGCCGTGGCGGGCGCATCGATCGTGGACGCACGCATCCACACGATGACCAACGGCATGGCGCTGGATACCTTCTGGATTCAGGACACCGCAGGTGGGACATTCGATGCGCCGCATCGGCTTGCCAGGCTGTCGGTCCTGATCGAACAGGCGCTATCAGGTCGTCTGCGTCTGGCCAGCGAAATCCGCCGCGTGTCCAAGGTGCTTCTGGGCCGGCGCATGCAGGCGATCCACGTGCCGCCCCGGGTTGTCATCGACAATCGCGCGTCGAACACCCACACGGTGGTGGAGGTGAATGGCCGGGACCGGCCGGGCCTGCTGCACGACGTGACCGCCGCGATCAGCGAGCAGGGCGTCCAGATCGCCTCGGCCCATGTCACAACCTATGGGGTCCGGGCGGTTGACGTCTTCTACGTCAAGGACGTGTTCGGCCTGAAGATTGAGAACGAGCGCAAGCTGAAGCAATTGCGGGATGCGCTGCTGGCGGCTCTTGCGAACGCGGATGAGGAATATGGGCTGGCGTCATCGTCACCCGACGCGAAATCACGTCAGGTTCTTGCCAAGTAGGGAACCGTCAGCGCATCCGCACCTTGTTCTGATTGGCCATTTGAGGCGCCGTGATG
This sequence comes from Acetobacteraceae bacterium, assembly GCA_027311485.1. Taxonomy (GTDB): domain Bacteria; phylum Pseudomonadota; class Alphaproteobacteria; order Acetobacterales; family Acetobacteraceae; genus Rhodopila. Next base: position 899 of record DAICYU010000353.1, on the reverse strand, counting down.
GTCAATCGGCCTATCGAGACAATCAGGATGCTGCCCGCCATGACATGTCGTCAGTTCGTGACGGTTGCACGCCGGGCCTGGCTTGCTGGCGCGTTGGCTGCTCCCTTGGCCGCCGCCCCTCTGGCTGCCCTTCTGGCCGCCCCCGCGTCTGCCGGCTCGGTCGCGAAATCCGAGTCAGCGGGCTCGTTGACGCTACCGGTCGGCCCCAGCTGCGTTTCGTCGCCTTTCGGTCCACGTCACCTGCCCGCCCTGCCCATCCCCGACGCCTTTCATAACGGCATCGACCTTCCCGCTTCTATTGGACATCCCGTTGTGGCGGTCAGTCCAGGCGTTGTCATCCGAGTACAGCGGAAAGGGCCCGGCGGGCTGGAACTGCTGATTCAGCACGATGGTTTCATCGGCGTGTATAGCCATCTCGGCCTGGTGGCTCCTGCCATCGCAGAGGGCTATCGCACCGTGCACGCCGGCCAAAGGATAGGTTCGATTGGCCGCAGCGGGCTGACGATGGGTCCGCATCTGTTCTTTGCCATGATCGTCGGCAAGCAGGCCGTCGATCCGGCGCCGTATCTTGGCGTTGCGCCGTGCAGCACGGGGGCTGGTGTGGCCGCAAGAGCCAGCGCCAGGACCATTCCCCGGGCCATTCGGCCAAGTCATTGGTATCAGCAAGCGGTGGTGCAGCCCGTTAGGACTGCACCTGCAACGCCTGCTCGATAACCGGCGCCTTCTCCATCCGCTCAGTCGTCGTCCACGTGATGGTCCCGACGCTCTGACAAACGCTGCACTTGGGCCGCCACACGTCGAAGTCGGTCCGGCACGTCGAACACTGCCAGCGTGAGTCCGGATCAGCCACCGCGGCCTGCCGAAGGGCTTCCCGCTGGGCGAGACGTCCTTCCTCGGTA
>DAICYU010000352.1 GCA_027311485.1 Acetobacteraceae bacterium | reverse complement strand
AAGCGAAAGGCCTGGCGGGCGGCGCGCGATCGGGCGCCGCCCGACTTGTAAGTGATTTGTAACCAGTTTTGCTTACGATCCATCCCTCAACACGGGCGCTCGTGCGGTCCCGACATTCCGCGGGGGCCGGCACGTCGTGGGAACCAAGGCGTCCGACCAGGCGGTTCACGCCACCGGACTGGGCAGCCTCTGGCGGTCGCTGTCCGGCATGCAACCCGGACTGGACACCACAGACATACGGCAGACTTGCCGCAGGGATGGACGATGCGCTGCTTCTACGAGATCAAGTGGCCGATTTTCGCCTGGGTCGAGGCATGTTGCCTGTTTGCCGGCTGGCTCGCGGTCTGCAGCGGCACGCACATTCCACGCATTGTCTTCAACCATCTCACCGCAGTGTCGGGCACATTCAGCGTCGTGCCAACGGCATTCGGCTGGATCATGTTTGCCGCGGTGATGATGGGTCCGTTCCTGGCCGGCATCGTCGGGGTGGACCACCTGCTGCGCGTTCCACGTGGCCTGGCGTGGATCTCCTTGGCCGCGGTCGCGAGTTGGGGAGCCATCGGCGCCATACTCGCCCACGACATGGCCGCGTTCCTGCCACTTTCCTTGAGCAGCGATGACGCGCCCATGCCGCTGCGGGTCAGTACCGGGCTCGGTTCAGCCAGCCTCGCGTTGCTGATCCATGCACGACCGCTCTGGAGCGGCCTGCATGACCGGCGCTTCGCAGCCCCGAGCGCCGAGGCCCGGTCTGATTGCGCACCGGTCCGAGCAGGCGCCGGTCGCACGGGCCTGGAGCTGCTCGTGTTATGCGGCGTGGGCAGTGTGGCACTCGCCATGACGACCCACCTGCCTGACGTCTCCTGGCCCCTGCCGCATGCCAAAGGGATCCGACCCGCGCCGCCTGTTGGAAATGCGCGCCACCAGCAACCGGTCGTCGTCACTGGCATCTTCGATGGGCCGGCGATTTCAGTCCGCCAGGAACCGACCGATTTGCCCAAAGTCATAGAGCCGGAGCCTGAGGCAACGGCCCTGCGGCAGGGCAATGGGTCTTTTGCCGTGGAAGCTCTCGTGAACGAACATCCCTTGTCCATGGTATTCGATACGGGCGCCTCGCTGGTGACCTTGCGGGCGGAGGACGCAGAACGCCTGGGCATTTCACGATATGAGCTGCACTATTCACTCAGGGCGGCGACGGCAAACGGTATGACAGCGGAAGCGCCGATCCGGCTCGGAACCCTCACGGTCGGATCGATCACCGTGCATGACATTCCGGCCGCCGTGGCACAACGCGGCGCCCTGCATGACAACCTGCTGGGGCAGTCGTTTTTGGAACGGCTGGCGGGCTACAAGGTGGAAAACAACCACCTGATCATGCACGGGCGCTGAACCGCCGTTTACATCAGCCTTCCCGTGTGCCGGTCATTCCGTGATTATGAAATCCGCTCATACTCATCAATCAGCCAGTCAGGCGGTTCAGCGGCGGCGCCGTCGTACCACTCGGCCACCAACGGATGGACGCGGACCGCCTGGCAGTAGGCCCGGGTTTCATCCGACACCACCGGCGCCCAGGTGAGCAGCCGAGCGACGACCGGTGCGAACATGGCGTCGGCGGCGCCGAAGGTGGCGCCGAACAGGAATGGACCATCGGCGCCGAAACGGGCGCGTGTTTCGGACCAGATCGCCTCGATCCGCGTGATGTCACGCAGTGCGCCCGGTGTGCAGCCACGGCCGGCGAAGTCGGCTCCCAGGTTCATCCACATCGCCATGCGCAGCTCGCGGAAGCCGGCATGCATTTCCGCCGCGATCGATCGCGCCTGCGCACGTGCCACCCGGCCGGTCGGCCAAAGTGCCGGGGCAAATTCGGCGCAGTAATCGCAGATCGACAGCGATTCCCACACGCGCGCGCCCTGGTGTTCCAGGTACGGCACCAGCCCGTTCGGCGATAGCTCGGCAATCGCCTTGGTCGGGCCGGGGCGGGTGAAACGGATCACCTGCACATCGACATCGAGGCCGGCCAACTTTACCGCCAGCCAGCCGCGCATCGACCACGACGAATAGCGCTTGTGGCCAATGTAGAGCGTGCCGTCAGTCATCGGTTTCACCAAACAGGCCGCGTGGGGCCGGTTGATCCCGCGAGTATCCGATCGAGCAGTATGCGCCGCCCATATAGCGTTCCTCCACCGGGTCGCCACTGACCACGCCGGCCAACTGGGCCGTGAACGGGTCGGCGCTGTCCTGCGGCGCCCAGCCCAGCGCGTCTCGCGCGTCGTCACGCCACCAGGTCATGCGTGCGTTGGCCGAAACGCCCCAGGCAACACTGCAGCCCACCTTCGGGGTCAGCACGCAGCGCTCGATCAGGCGCGCCAGGTCCGGATAGGACATCCACGACGCCAGCATGCGGGCATTCACCGGCTCCGGCGTCGCGGACCCGATGCGGATGTTGACGCTCTCCACCCCGTGCTTGAACCAGTACATCCGGCCCATCAGCTCACCGTAAGCCTTCGACAGGCCGTAATAGCCGTCGGGCAGGAACTGCGTATCGGCGCCGATGCTCTCGGTGCGTTCATAAAAGCCGATGGAGTGGTTGGAGGATGCAAAGATCATCCGCGCCTTTTCCCGCCGAGCGGCTTCGTAGACATGATACAGGCCGCGGATGTTGGGGCCGATAACCTCCTCAAACGGACGCTCCACCGACACGCCGCCCATGTGGACGATCGTGCCACAGCCCTCGGCAAGGCGCAGGATAGCGACCCCGTCCTGAAGATCGGCCCGGGTGAACGTCGCACCGTCGGGCAGCGGATCGGGAAACGGCGCGATATCGGTCAGCACCAGCTTCCAGCCAAGCGCACCGAGCGACCGTGCAAGCATGCGTCCCAACGCTCCGGATGCGCCGGTCAGTAGTACCGGCTTGGCAGGCGTGTCAGTCATGGCATGCTCCTTCGGATTCGTATCGGAGGTATCATGCGCAGAATCGATGAACTCGCCCAGGCCCTGGCCGACGGCACAACGACCAGCCGGGCGCTGATCGAGGAGTCGCTAGCACGCATTTCCGACCCGGCGGGTGAGGGTGCGCGCACGTTCATCAAGACACACGCCGACCAGGCGCGGGCGATGGCGGATGCGGCGGATCTGCTGCGCAAGGCCGGCCGCGCACCGGGGCGCTATGCCGGCATCCCGATCGCGCTGAAGGATTTGTTCGACATCGCCGGTGAGCCGACTCCCGCTGGCTCCACCGTTCTGGCCGACGCGCCACCGGCACAGGCCAACGCCCCGGTCGTCGCCCGCATGCTGGGCGCCGGCTTCATCCCGGTCGGCCGCGTCAACATGACCGAGTTCGCCTTCTCGGGGCTCGGCATCAACCCGCATTACGGTACGCCGGCCAGCCCGTGGGACCGGGCATCCCGTCGCATCCCCGGCGGCAGCTCCTCCGGCACCGCTGTTGCGGTCGCGGACGGCATGGCCGCGGCCGGCCTCGGCACCGACACCGGTGGGTCCTGCCGCATCCCTGCCGCGTTCTGCGGCATCGTCGGCTACAAACCCACGGCTCGACGGGTGCCGATCAACGGCGTTCTGCCGCTGGCCCCTTCGCTGGACTCGGTCGGTCCGCTGGCCCCGAGTGTCGCCTGCTGCGCGGCGATCGATGCAATCCTGGCGAATGAAGCGCCGACCGCGCCTATGCCGGTCAGCCTGAACGGGCTGAGGTTGGCGGTGCCATCGAACATGGTGCTGGACGACATGGACGACGTGGTGGCCGCCGCATTCCAGCGTGCCCTGTCCACCCTGTCAGCGGCCGGGGCCCGCATCAGCGAGGTGCGGTTCGGCGCCTTCGACGGTATGTCCACGGCGAACGCCAAGGGCGGCTTTGCGGCCTCGGAAGCGTATGCTTGGCATCGCCGCCTGCTGGCGACGCGAGGAAGTGGCTATGACCCGCGCATCAGCGTCCGCATCGCCCGGGGTGAGCACATGAGCGCCGCGGACTACATCGATCTGGTCAACGCCCGTTCTCAGCTAATCGCCGCTTTCGACAGCGAAACCGAGGCATTCGATGCCGCGGTCCTGCCAACGACACCGGTCATCGCGCCGCGCATTGCGGATCTGGACGATGAGCGTGCGTACAACAGCATGAACATGCTGATCCTGCGGAATACCGCGCTGGGCAACTTCTTCGATCGCTGCGCCATTTCCCTGCCTTGCCATCGTCCAGGCGAGGCACCGGTCGGGCTGATGCTGATGGCCGGCACCATGCAGGACAAGCGCCTGTTCGGCATTGCCGCGGCAGCCGAAGCCGCCCTGGTGGCTTAGGCGAAGACGGTGGGGTACTAAAAGGCCAAGCGGCGTGGATCATACGCCGCCGTAAGAACCCCGGGCATTATCGGCAGCTTCTGATGAAAGCTCAGGCGATAATGCTCTAGGCGACCACCGTCAGCTTCTTCGGTTCGTCCGGTGTTGTGCCTGCATAGCGATCGAGCACCTCATCGGCCGGACCGTCGGCGATCACGTGCCCCTGGTCCAGCCACAGGACACGGGTGCACCAGTTGCGCACGACATCGATCTGATGGCTGGACAGAACCAGGATGTCGGCGCCCCGCACCATCGCTTCGAGCCGTTGCCGCGCCTTCTCCATGAACATTGCATCACCGGCCAGGAACCACTCATCCATAAGTAGGATTTCCGGCTTGATCGCAGTGGCGAGGGCAAAGCCGAGCCGGACGACCATACCGGCGGAGTAGATGCGAACGGGAAGATCGATGAAGTCGGACAGTTCGGCGAATGCCGCGACGTCTTCCTCCAGCCGCGGTAGCATGGACCGGGGCAGGCCATTGTACAAGCCGCGCAGCAGGATGTTTTCCCGACCGGTCAGGTCCAGGTTCATCCCGAGGCTGGGGTCCAGCAGCGCGTTCAGGCTGCCGCGCACGCGAATACGACCGACGACGGGTTCGTAGATGCCGGCCAGCACGCGCAGCAGCGTCGTCTTTCCGGCACCGTTCGAGCCAATCAGACCCAACCGGTCGCCGCTGGTCATCCGCAGGTTTA
>DAICYU010000351.1 GCA_027311485.1 Acetobacteraceae bacterium | reverse complement strand
CCATACTGACGTAAACGCGCTGCTCCTCCATGAACCGCTTCATCGGTTGCGGTATTCGATCAGGATCGCTGAGACACCAGAGGACAACGTGCGTGTCGAGCAGCAGGCTCAAAGCCCATTTTCCATGTCGTCAATGATGTCGGCCGGCAGATCATCGAAGTCATGCGCGACCTTGATCCGTCCAAGCATGGCACCAAACGGCATGGTTCGAGCCCTTTGGTGAGGAGGCGGCACAAGCCGTGCCACCTCCTCACCGTGGGATGTGATGGTCAGCTCTGTTCCTGCCTTAACCCTGGCAATGCACTCGGCCAGATGCTGGCGTAGTGTGCCGATCGCGACGGTTTCGCCTTGCTCGATGTCGATATCCATGACACACACCAGTATGCGTACATAAATTTTGTACGAAGCGCGATCGTGTGTCAAATGAACGCTGGCTTCTCATCCGGCTCCAGGGCTTGCGTATTGTCACTTTGTCGGACGCAAAGTTCGGGAGTCCCGGCTCGATCCGTGGGGCTATCCAGCCCGGCCACGCGCTACATCGCCAGATAGCGGCTGCGAACCTCCTTGTTCGCCTTCAGCCCGCTGATCGTGTCGCGGTAGACGATCTGCCCTTTGTCGATCACCACCGCGTCGCTGGCGACCCCCAGGCAGAAATGCATGTTCTGCTCTGCGATCAGCACCGTCGCTCCGGTCTGCCGCAACTGCTTCAGCAATTCCCCGATCCGCGCCACCACAATCGGCGCCAGCCCCTCGCTCGGCTCATCCAGCAGCAGCATCACCGGGTTACCCATCAGTGCCCGCGCGATCGCCAGCATCTGCTGCTCCCCGCCGGACAGACGGCCGGCCTGCCGGGCTTTCAGCGGCTCCAGCAGCGGGAACACGTCATAGATCCGGCGGAGTGGCCATTCGTCCTGCCCGTCCGGTCCCTTCTTGATCGCGATGATCAGGTTGTCCTGCACCGTGTGGTCCGGAAACACCTGCCGGTCCTCGGGCACGAACGCCAGGCCGGCCCGCGCCATGACATAGGGCTTGCGCCCGGTCACCTCGGTGCCGCGGAACCGCACATGCCCGCGGCGTGGCGCGGCGATGCCGGCGATTGCCTTCATCGTCGTGCTCTTGCCCGCGCCGTTGCGGCCGAGCAGGGCCAGGGTCTGGCCTTGCTGCACCTCCAGCCCGACGCCGAACAGAATCTGGCTGGAGCCGTAGAAGACGTCGATCGCCTCAACCGACAGAACGGTCATGCCGCGTCCTCCTCAACCGGCGTGCCCAGATACGCCTCGATGACGGCGGGGTTGGCGCGGATTTCATCCGGCGTGCCCTCGGCCAGGACCCGGCCGTAGCATAGCACGCGGATCGACGACGAAATGCCGAACACGATATCCATGTCATGCTCGATGAAGATCAGCGTCAGGTTTTGTTGCTGCCACAGGCGCTGCACTTTCTCGATCATCTGCCAGCGCTCCTCCGGTCCCATCCCGGCGGTGGGCTCATCCAGCAGCAGCAGTGACGGTTCCAGCGCCAGCGCCAGCGCGATGTCCAGCAGCTTCTGGTCGCCATGCGACAGGTTGGCCGACAGCACGGCCGCCTTGTCCTGCAGGCCGAGCATCTCGGCGACTTCCAGGGCGCGGGCACGAACGCCCTGGCGGGGGAAGCGGTGGTTCAGGTCGCTCCATTGGCTGCGATGGGCGGCGATGCCGGCCATCAGGTTCTCCTCCACCGTCATCGACGGGAAGAAGCTGGCCACCTGGAACGCGCGCCCGATCCCCCGCCGCACGATGGCCGCGCGATTGAGGCCGGTGATGTCCTCGCCCTTGAACACGACCTGGCCGGCGTCGGGGCGGATGGCGCCGGAGATCAGGTTGAAGAACGTGCTCTTGCCGGCGCCGTTGGGACCGATCACGGCGCTCAGGGTGCCGGCGGCGAAGTCCAGTGTCACGTCGCTCATGGCCGCGACGCCGCCGAAACGCTTGGTCAGGCCGGAGATTTTCAGCATCGGCGGCCCCCCAGGCTGTGCGGGGCTGTTCATGAAATCCCTCCCGCAGGGCGGCCGCCCAGGCGCTCGGTGATGAAATCCAGCAGCCCGCGGCGCAGGCCCAGCGCGAACACCAGGATGATGATGCCCAGCGCCAGCCCGTAATACTCGGTCTGCCGCGTCACCAGGTCGTTCAGCAGCAGCAGGATCATCGTCCCGACAGTCGGCCCCAGGAAACTGCCCACGCCGCCCATGACGATCGCGAAGATTGCATCGCCGGAGATCGGCCAGTTGATCAACTCGGGATACGCGCCGGAGACGAACAGGCTCATGATCATGCCGCCCACCGCGGCGAACAGCGCCGACAGCACGAAAACGGTCAGCTTCACCCGCCAGATGCTGATGCCCAGGAACGCGGCCCGTGCTTCGTTGTCGCGGATCATGCGCAGCGATGTGCCGAAGCTGGTGGAGACGATGTGCCGCATCAGCAGCAGCCCGACCGCCAGCACGGCGCCGCTGAAGACATACAGGTTGTACTGGTTCTCCAGGCTCAGGCCGAACAGGAAGCGGCGGGGAATGCCGCCCTGCAGTCCCTGGTCGCCACCGGTCAGCGACACCCAGGAGATAATGATGGAATGCGCCAGCATCTGCATCGCCAGTGTCACGAAGGCGAAGTAGATCAGCCGCAACCGGATGCAGATCGCGCCGACGACGATGGCCGTGACGCAGGTGAACAGCAGGGTCGCCAGCGCCGCGACGGGCAGGGACAGGCCGGTATTCTGCATCAGCAGCTCGAAGGTGTAGGTGCCCAGCCCGAAGAACAGCCCGTGGCCGAAGGACGACAGCCCGGTGTAGCCCACCAGCAGGTTCAACGACATGGCGAACAGCGCCATCGAGGAACAGCGGATGACGAAGTCCTGGAACGCCTTGCTGGGCGTCAGGTAGGGGATTGCCGCCAGCACCGCGACCAGGATCACGGCAATGACGATATCCCGCATGATAGGAGCGCGCCGCATCTCAGACGATCTCCTTCCCGAACAGGCCGCTCGGCTTGGCAACCAGGATGATGATCATTGCGATGTACATCAGGCCGTCGGTGAACAGCGGAAAGCCGATGGTGCCGAAGCCGCGGATCAGCCCCAGCACGATCGAGGCGATCAGCGCGCCGCCGATCGAGCCCATGCCGCCGATGACGGTGACGATGAAGCTTTCGATCAGAACCGAAAATCCCATGCCGGGGGTCAGCGACCGCACCGGCGCAGCCAGGCCGCCGGCGAGGCCCGCCAGCATGCCGCCGACGGCGAAGACCAGCGAATAGAGCAGCGTGGTGTTGATCCCCAGGGCCGAGACCATGTCGGGGTTATGCGCCGCGGCGCGAATGATCTTGCCGGTTCGGGTCAGGCCGAGTGCCAGGCCGAGGCCGCCGCCGATGAGCAGCGCGGCGGCGATCAGCAGGGCATAGAACGGCGGCACGACACCGCCGCCGATGAACCACGGTGGCACCTGGAACGCCGGCGGCATGCCCATGGCATAGAAATCCGGCCCCCAGATGATCTTCACCAGATCGTCGCAGATCAGCACGACGGCGTAGCAGATCAGCAGCTGCATCAGCACGTTGGCGCCGTAGACGCGGCTGATCAGCCCACGCTCGAACAACACGCCGAACACCGCCATCCCGGCGCCGCCGGCCAGCACGCCCAGCGTGTAACTGCCGGTTGCGGTATAGACCGTGTAGGCCAGATAGGCGCCCAGCATATAGAACGTGCCGTGGGCGAAATTGACGATCTTCAGCACGCCGAAGATCAGCGTCAGCCCGGCCGCGACCAGGAACAGCAGCATGCCGACAATCAGACCGCTGGTGGTCTGTGTCACCACACAGGATGTGGTGGCCAGGCAGCTGGCGAGGGCATCTAGGTCCACAGGGAAAAATGCTCCGTCGATGCGGCGGCCGGCACAGGGGGTACTTCGGGTCTCGCCGGTGCCCGCCGCTCATCCGAGCGGGGGCGGCCGATCATCCCAACTGTCATCCCAATTGTCATCCCGGTTGTCATCCCATGGGGCAGGCCCGGAAACAGGAATGGTTTATGCATCAAATGAAACCGTTTTTCTTCTTCCACTCGGTTTCCAGCTCGAGGATCTGGCCCCAGTCGCCGTTCGTCATGTCGGCGACGTAGGGCGGTTTCGTCAGTGTCGAGCCCCAGCCGATGGCATAGCCGATGCAGGTTTGATCCTCGGCCCGCATCGTCACCGTGCCGTCGGTGCCGAACGGGCAGTCCATTTTCAGGCCGCGCAGCGCTTCCGCCAGTTTCTTCGGATCGCTGCTGCCGGCTTTCTCCGCCGCCGCCTCATAGAAGCGCATGCCGTTGGCGCTTTCCCACGACCAGTTGGTGGGGTACTCGTGGTATTTCTTCCGGTACGCCTCACCCCATGCGTGGTTGGCGGGGGTGTCGGGGCAGGTGGTCACGTAGCGGTTGCCAGTGAAGATCCCCGTCGGCAGGTTCTTGATCGCCGTCAGCGTGGTGTAGTCGGCCAGGTTGACCGAGAACACCGACATCGTGTTGAACAGCGCATAGATTGCTGCCTGATTGACGAACGCGGTCAGGTCGCCGCCATACAACGCTGTATACATCGCTTGCGGCCGAGCCTGTACCAGCTTGGTAATGACCTCGGTAAAGTCCGGCGCGCCAAGCTTCGGCCAGGCCTGCGCGATGATCTCCACGTCCGGCTTGAAGTGCTTCAGATACTCCAGGTACTGCGCCGTCGTGTCCCGGCCATAGGCATAATCCGGGGAGCAGGTCGCCCATTTCGTCAGCTTCTTCGCGTTGGCGATCTTCGCCGCATACGACCCGCCGACGATGGCGTCGTGGATGCCCTGGCGTGAGGAACGGAACGACGTCGGCGTGCGAAACTTCGGGTCCGCGGTCAGCGACGACGTCTCCGAGGAGGAGTGGATGCACAGCACGCCCAGGTCGCGCACCACTTCCTGCACGGCGAACGCGCCTGACGAGGCTTCCGCATCCAACAGGAGTTCGCAACCGTCGGTATTCACCAGCTCCCGCGCGAC
>DAICYU010000350.1 GCA_027311485.1 Acetobacteraceae bacterium | reverse complement strand
CCTGCAAGGCTCAAAGGTGCAGGAGTTCGATTTCCTGCAAGTTATGCTGCGCCGACTGACGATCACCGGATCGACGATGCGGCCGCGCACCACGGCGCAGAAGGCAGCCATTGCGCAGGAGTTGTGGGAAAAAGTTTGGCCCGTGCTGGACGCTGGTCGGTGTCCGCCGGTGATTCACGCCACCTTCCCGGTGGCGAAGGCGGCCGAAGCGCACCGCCTGATGGAATCGAGCCAGCACATCGGCAAAATAATACTGACGCTGGAATAGAACCGCGGCACGGCCGCGCGCCGGGCGCGACATACCGGCGCGGCCATCGCCGTGCCAACACGGCACCGTTGGCGCAGCCGCGACGCAGAACTCAGGCGGTCATATCCATTTGCGCCAGCGGAACACCGCCAGCGGGATCAACGCGGTCAGGATGATCATGGCCCAGCCGAACGCATAGCCCCAGGTCCATCCCAGTTCCGGCATATACTTGAAGTTCATGCCATAGATTCCGGCAACGAGCACAGGCGGTATGCCAACGACCGACGCTACAGTCAGGACTTTCATCACGTTGTTCTGGGCGATATTGATAAAGCCGAGCGTCGCGTCCAGCAGGAACTGAAGTTTTTCGCTGACATAAATGTCGAACGAACCGATTGAGGCGATGTCCTGCGACAACGTGTCCAGCCGCGGTGCCAGATCGGCCGGCAGCCAGCTACGCGCGACCGACTGCACATAGGGCACCAGGCGTGCGATCCCCATTTGGGTATCTCGTACATGGGACAGCAGATCGCCAATCCTCCCAATCTCGCCCAGAGCGGCCCGCAGTGCCGCGTCTTCCTGTTTGCGGCCGCTGCTGGCACGAGTACCCATCGCGAAGATGCGGTTCGACATTGTATCAAGGTCCGCGCGCACCTGCTCCAGCACGTCGGCCTGACGATCCACAATAGCTTCCAACAGGCTCACCAGAACATGTGCCGCGGTTTCCTGCGGAATTTCGCCGTGCGGCACCTGATCGGCGAAGCCGTCAAACAACCGGCTGTCATGGAAGCGGACCGTCATCAGGTGCGTCCGCGACAGCACAAAGCCCGCCGAGGTGGTGTGCGGTCCATCGGACCGGTTGATCAGCGGCAGACTGAGGTAAAGCACGCCTTGCCGGGTCACGAGCCGGCTGGACGATTCGATTTCGCTGACCTCGGCCTCAGTTGGAACATGCAACTGCGTTGCGCGCGCGACCTGTTCGATTTCGACCGGGTCGGGTCGCACCAGATCGATCCACACACTTGCGCGCAAGGTTTCGCCCGAAACCGGCTGCGCACTTCGTCGCAGCCGGCCATCGTGACAAAAATAGGCGTTCAGCAACCGGTGGTCTTCAGTTCTTGGTCTTGTCCACCAGCGCGTTCTTCGAAATCCACGGCATCATGGCGCGCAGCTTTTCGCCAACCTGCTCGATCGGGTGTTCCGAAAGGCGGCGGCGGGTTGCCTTGAAGCTGGACTGGTTGACCTTGTTCTCCAGCATCCAGTCACGGGCGAAGCGGCCAGACTGGATATCCGCCAGAACGCGCTTCATCTCAGCCTTGGTGGCATCGGTGATGATGCGCGGGCCGGACACGTACTCACCATATTCGGCCGTGTTGCTGATCGAGTAGTTCATGTTGGCGATGCCGCCTTCATAGATCAGGTCGACGATCAGCTTCACTTCATGCAGGCACTCAAAATAGGCCATCTCGGGGGCATAGCCGGCTTCCACCAGCGTTTCGTAGCCGCCCTTGATCAGCTCAACCAAGCCGCCGCACAGCACCACCTGTTCCCCGAACAGGTCTGTTTCGCATTCCTCCTTGAATGTCGTCTCGATGATGCCGGCACGGCCGCCGCCGATGGCGCTGGCATAGGACAGGGCGACTTCCAGCGCGTTGCCGGACGGGTTCTGCGCCACCGCGACCAGGCACGGGACGCCGCCGCCGCGCTGGTATTCACTGCGCACCGTATGGCCGGGGCCCTTCGGCGCGATCATGAACACGTCGATGTCCGGGCGCGGATCGAGCAGATTGAAGTGGACGTTGAGACCGTGCGCGAAGGCCAGCGCAGCGCCGGGCTTCATGTTGGCGTGCAACTTCTCACGATACAGGTCGCCCTGGCCTTCGTCGGGCGTCAGGACCATGACGACATCGGCCCATTTGGCGCAATCGGCCGGGTCCATGACCTTCAGGCCAGCGGCTTCCGCCTTCGCCACACCGGCGGAGTTCGCCCGCAGGCCGATAGCGAGGTTTTTGACGCCGCTGTCCTTCAGATTGTTTGCGTGAGCGTGGCCCTGGCTGCCGTAGCCGATGATGGCGACGTTCTTGCCCTTGATCAGGTTCACGTCGGCATCCCGATCGTAATAAACGCGCATGGTGTGCTGTTTCCCTTTTCGATGTTTCAGATAACGCGTGCGCCGCGGGCCAGGGCGGCGATGCCAGAGCGTGAGACCTCGGCCAGACCCAGGTCTCGCATGAGTTCAATGAAGGCGTCGATCTTCTCGGTGGCACCGGTCAGTTCGAAGACAAAGCTGCCGAGCGTCGTATCAACGACCCGGGCGCGAAATGTGTCGGCGATTCGCTGCGCTTCCACTCGCTGCTCACCGGTGCTGATCACTTTAACCAATGCCAGTTCACGGGCGACATGCGGGCCGTCCATCGTCAGGTCCGCCACGCGGTGCACCGGTACCAGGCGGTCGAGCTGGGCCTTGATCTGCTCGATCACCATGGGAGTTCCCGAGGTAACGATATTGATCCGGCTGTGCAGGCCAGCGGCATCGACAGGCGCAACGGTCAGGCTGTCGATGTTGTAGCCGCGGCCCGAGAACAGACCGATGACGCGGGCCAGCACACCCGATTCATTGTCGACAAGCACCGAAATTGTTGCACTACGCAGCGTTGTGTCGGCTTGGGAGGACATTGGAGGATCAACCAGCGGCAAAAAAGCGGAATTATCGGTCAGACGGTCATGCCCGGGGCAGGGCGGTTAGGCAAGGGCCGGCGGCAATATGGTGCGCCTGTTCCTGCCTGCCGCCATGGACGGTGCAAATTGTCCGTCCTGGCCAGCGCGAACCTGACATCCCCGACTTCAGCGATCCAGCGATCGCGCGTCGTGGATATCCGCCGTCACGAACCAGGACAGAAGGCTCGCACCTGTCAGCCCGGTTCAGACCAATACCAGGCCCTCATCGGTTATGCCGGCGCCAGAAGCCTCATGTTCCGGCCCAAGCAGCATCTCATTATGGGCGGCGCCGCTCGGGATCATCGGGAAGCAGTTTTCATTCTGATCAACGGCGATATCGGCGATCACCGCGGTTGGGCAGTCCAGCATTGCGTTGATGACGTCGTCCAGCTCTCCGACCGTCTGCGCCCGCATGCCCGTGGCGTGGAACGAGTCGGCCAGCTTGACGAAGTCGGGCAGGGCGGACGAGTACGTCTCGGAATACCGGCCGCCATGCAGCAATTCCTGCCACTGGCGCACCATGCCCATGTATTGGTTGTTGAGGATGAATACCTTCACGGGCAGGCGATACTGCGCCAGCGTGCCCATCTCCTGAATGTTCATCAGGATCGACGCTTCGCCGGCGATGTCCACCACCAGCGCGTCGGGGTGCGCGATCTGCACGCCCATGGCGGCCGGCAAACCATAACCCATGGTGCCGAGGCCGCCCGATGTCATCCACCGATTCGGCTTTTCAAATTTGAAGTGCTGTGCGGCCCACATCTGATGCTGGCCGACCTCGGTGGTGATGAAGGTTTCCTTCCCACGCGACCGGGCGATCTCATACAGCCGCTGTATCGCGTATTGCGGCTTGATGATGCCGGATGGATTGCGGTCCTGGGTGAACTTCAGGCACTGCTTTTCACGCCAGCCATCGATCTGCCGCCACCAGGCGGTGAGCGCCTGCGTGTCCGTCGGAGTCCGGTCTGCCTCCCACGCCTCCAGCAGCGCAGCAAGAGCCTTGCCGGCATCAGCGATGATCGGCACTTCCACCGGCACGTTTTTGTTGATCGAGGAGCTGTCGATATCGATGTGGATCTTGCGCGATCCCTGGCTGAACGCATTCAGCCGGCCGGTCACCCGGTCATCGAACCGGGCGCCCACCGCCAGCATGACGTCGCAGCCATGCATCGCCAGGTTCGCCTCATACGTGCCGTGCATGCCCAGCATGCCCAGGAACTGCGGGTCGCTGGCCGGATAGGCACCCAGGCCCATCAGCGTGCTGGTCAGCGGAAAACCGGCCAGGCGGGCAAACCGGGTCAACAGGTCCGACGCTTGCGGACCCGCGTTGATCACGCCGCCGCCGGTATAGATGACCGGTCGCTTCGCCGACTTCAGCAATGCCACCGCCTGTGCGATGGCACCGCGGTCCGGCTCGGTGCGCGGGCGATAGGTGGCGTGACGCCCCACCGGCTCCACGTAAGGAGCCTTGTTGATGACGATATCCTTCGGCAGATCGATCACCACCGGCCCTGGGCGGCCGCTGCGTGCCACATAGAAGGCCTCATGCACGACGCGCGCCAGGTCTTCCGATCTCTTGACGAGGTAATTGTGCTTCGTCGCCGGTCGGGTGATACCGGTAGTGTCGGCTTCCTGGAATGCGTCATTGCCGATCAAATGTGTCGGCACCTGCCCGGTCAGACACACCACCGGGATACTGTCCATCAGCGCGTCCACCAGCCCGGTCACGGCGTTCGTCGCGCCGGGGCCCGAGGTTACCAACACCACGCCCACCTTGCCGGTT
Organism: Acetobacteraceae bacterium; assembly: GCA_027311485.1. GTDB lineage: Bacteria > Pseudomonadota > Alphaproteobacteria > Acetobacterales > Acetobacteraceae > Rhodopila. The sequence continues at coordinate 289 of DAICYU010000350.1, read as the reverse complement.
GATCGCGCATAGCCCTCGGCCGCGTGTACAGCCGCCTGCTCATGCCGGACCAGGATGTGCCGAATCGCGTTCTGATTGAATAGAGCATCATAGATGGGCAATACGGCACCGCCGGGATAACCGAAAATGACCTCTACGCCCTGATCCTTGAGCGCGCGAAGTAAGATTTCTGCTCCAGACTGGGTCAATTCCGCCGACATAAGCCCGGCTCCTGTTCCTGCAAAACGACCGCACACCTAAGACCCGCAGCGCCCCGGGTCAACCAGCCTGTTCAATAAACATGAACAAA
>DAICYU010000034.1 GCA_027311485.1 Acetobacteraceae bacterium | reverse complement strand
TGGAAAAACTCGTTGCGCAGCCGATTGAGGAGGAGGTCAACGGCGCCCCCGACATGCTGTACATGCAGAGCACCAGCTCCAGTTCCGGCACCTATAGCCTGACCGTGACCTTCGCCATCGGCTCTGATCCGAACATCGACCAGGTCAATGTGCAGAACCGGGTGCAACTGGCCCAGGCGCAGCTGCCGGCCGAAGTATCGCAGGAAGGGCTGACGATCCGGGCGGCAACAAGCAACTTCGTGCTGGCTGTCAACCTGTATTCCGAGAACAACAAATACGACCAAGCGTTCATTTCCAACTACGCCTACATGAACCTGCAGCAGCAGATCGCGCGCACCCCCGGTGTCGGCAACACGCAGATCTTCGGTCAGCGGGAATATGCCATGCGGGTCTGGATGGACCCGGTGCGCATGACGGCGATGAACATCACGGCGCAGGACGTGATCGCCGCCATCCAGGCGCAGAATATCCAGGTGGCCGCCGGGCAGATCGGCCAACCGCCCGTGGGGGGTGACCAGCAGCAGCAACTGACGATCCTGACACCCGGCGAACTCGTTTCACCCGCGCAGTTCCGCAACATCATTATCCGCACCAATCAGAATGGCGGGATCGTGCGGGTCCGCGATATCGGCACGGTCCAGCTTGCGGCCCAGCAATACTCCACCAACGCCGCCCTGGACGGCAATCCGTCATCGACGCTGGCGATCTACCAGACGCCGAATGCCAATGCCCTGGCGGTCGCGCATTCGATCGAGCAGCAGATGCGGACGCTGTCGAAGCAGTTCCCGCCCGGCCTGAAATACGCCATCGTCTACAATGCGACGAACTTCGTCAGCGCCAACATCATCGAGATTCTGCGCACCTTGGCAATCACCCTCGCCCTGGTGGTGGTGGTGGTGTTCATCTTCCTGCAGGACTGGCGCGCCACACTGATCCCGACCATCGCCATCCCGGTCTCGCTGATCGGGGTGTTCGCGGTGCTCTATGTCCTCGGCTATTCGGCCAACACTGTCGATCTGTTCGCCATCGTGCTGGCCATAACCCTCGTCGTCGATGACGCCATCGTGGTGGTGGAAAACGTCACCCGCACGCTGGAGGAAAATCCCAGCCTGTCGGTCGACCGGGCAACCGAGATCGCGTTGGCCGAGATCACCGGGCCGGTGGTGGCGACCACGCTGGTGCTGGTCGCCGTGTTCGCCCCGGTCGGCTTCGTCTCCGGCGTTACTGGCGCGCTGTATCGCCAGTTTGCCGTAACCATATCCGTTTCGGTGGTTATTTCCGGCATCAATGCGCTGACTCTCAGCCCGGCGCTGTGCGCGCTGATCCTGCGGCCGCCGAAAAAGGCCCGGTTCATTGGGTTCCGCTGGTTCAACCGCGGCTTCGACGTCGCGCGCGATGGCTACGGTCGCACCGTGGCCCTGCTGTCGCGGCACCTGCTGCTGGGTTCCCTCGGCATCGTCGCCGCCTTCGGTGTCGGCTATCTGCTGATACAGCGTACGCCGACGGCCTTCCTGCCGTCCGAGGACCAGGGCTATTTCTTCATTAATATCCAGGCTCCCAACGGCGTGTCCCTGAACCGCACGCAGGCCGTGGTGGAACAGGTTGGAAACATCCTGCGCAAAACGCCCGGCGTCGCTCATGCCATCGAACTCGGCGGCTTCAGCATCGTCGCCGGCGCGCAGGAGCCGAACGCCGGCACGGTGATTGCCATCATGCAGCCCTGGGCGCAGCGCAACGCCAGCGAATCGATCCCGGCGGTGATCGCCAAACTGGCGCCGACCTTCAATGCGCTGCCGTCAGCCCAGATCGTCAGTTTCAACCCGCCCTCCATTCCAGGCCTGAGCGCCGCAGGCGGCATCAACTACGTGCTGGAGGCGCGGAACGGCCAATCGTACGCGCAACTTGCCGCGGTATCCCGCGCGTTGGTCTTCGCGGCCAACCAGAACGCCAACCTGTCATCGGTTTTCACCGCGTTTTCCGCCAGCGTGCCGCAGATCCTGGTGTCGGTCGATACCGCGCGGGCCGAGTTGCTGCATGTAACGCCGGCGGATGTGTACAATACGTTGCAGGCGCAACTGGGGAGTCAGTTCGTCAACAACTTCAACTATAGGAACTTTGTCTTCCAGGTCATCGTCCAGGCCAAGGCGCAGTTCCGCAGCAAGATCAACGATATTGGCCAGTTGTACGTCCGCAGCTCCACCGGTGCGATGGTGCCGCTGAACACACTGGTGAAGATCACGACCATTCAGGGCGCGGATTCGGTCAACGCCTACAACGAATATCCCGCCGTGTTCATCAACGGCGCCGCCAAACCTGGGAAAAGCAGCGGCCAGGCCATATCGGCCATGGAACAGGTCTCCGCCCGGCACCTGCCATCCGGTTTCGGGTTCGAATGGACCGGCATGACGTATCAGGAGCTTCAGGCCGCCGGTCAGGAATCGTCAGCCTTCCTGTTCGCCATCGTCTTCTCCTATCTGTTCATGGTCGCGTTGTATGAGAGCTGGACGCTGCCGCTGTCAGTGATGCTGCCGGTTTCCTTTGCCGTGATCGGCGGGCTGCTGGCACTGCTGCTGCGCGGCATGGCGCTGGACGTATATGGGCAGATCGGCCTTGTGCTGCTGATCGGTCTGGCGGCGAAGAACGCCATCCTGATCGTGGAATTCGCCAAGGACCGGCTGGAACGCGGCAAGGTCAGCGTCATCCAGGCGGCGGACGAAGGGGCACGGACGCGCTACCGCCCAGTGATGATGACCGCGCTGGCCTTCATCATCGGCGTCATCCCGCTGGTCATCGCGACCGGCGCCGGCGCCGGCGGCCGGCAGTCCATCGGCACGACCGTGTTCGGTGGCATGGTGCTGGCGTCCTTCGTCGGCGTGCTGTTCGTGCCGATGCTGTTTGTCGGTTTCGAAGTCCTGGTAAGGAAATTCTCCCGCTCTTCCCGCCAGCACACCGAACAGCGTCCCGCCGAATAGGCCGGCGATGCAACCATAGCGTCGCCACGCCGTTACGGTGGCGTTGGTAACGGAGGCACTGTCATGGCAGAGCAGAAGAACGAAGGCGAAGGCAATCACACCGCCGCACGCCAATACAACGACGCCCAGCAGAAATTCGCCAAGAGCGGCAAGGTCGAACAAGGCGCCCGCGACGCCGAAAAGGCGGTCGATGGCCCGGAAGCCGAGTCCCTTCGCAAAGCCGAGGAAGCCGGCAAGCGGCACGCCCACGGTGAGGACCCTCAGGTCAAGCAGCGCTGAGGCCGCCGGATCGTCACGGCGCCGCACGCCGCGGCGTCACTGACGATCGGCCCTGATCGGTCGCGTCCGACGATCCGTCGATCCCGGATAGCCGGGCCACGGCGCCGCGTCGGCAATTTCCTTGATTCTGCGACGTGTGGGTGCGCCGCATTTGGCGACGATTTGCGCTCTCGGCAGCGCCGGCGGACGATCGCCGCCGTGCGCAAAGCTGAGGACGCTATGAACCCGCTGTTCGATCCGGCCGATTTCCGCATTCCGCCCGGCGTCACCCACCTGTGTGCCGGGGGCGAAACCGCGGCGTTGCACGCACATGATCAGGCCGTGCTGCGTTACCTGGCCGACAAAAGCAACGGCATGCCAGGCCGTGCGGCGCAGGACGCGGCGGTGGAGGCCGCGCGGACCGGCATCGCCGCACTATGGGGCGTCAGCGCCGGTGATATCGGCTTCGTCAGCAACGTCGCCGAGGGTGTGTCCATCGTCGCCGAAAGCCTGCACTGGCAGGACGGCGACTCGATCTGCATCGCCGCGCACGAATACCCCTCGGTCGTCGGACCGTTCGCCCTGCATCGCCATCCCGCGATCCGCCTCGTCCAGGCCCACGGCACGGGCCCCGACCAACTGGCCGCCTGCGTCGATTCCACCACCCGCATCATTGCCGTCAGCTACGTATCCTACCTGACCGGGGAGCGTGTGGACCTGCCGGCCCTGCGCAGCATCGCCGACCGCGTCGGTGCGCTGCTGCTGGTCGATTTCACCCAGGCCGCCGGATATTTGCCAATCGATGCCTCGATCGCCGATTTCGCCTTCTCCGCCTGCTACAAGTGGATGCTCGGCATAACCGGCGTCGCCGTCGCCTGCTGGAACCAGGCCAGACAACCCGATTGGACGCCAGCCTCGGCCGGTTGGTATTCCGTCGCGCCGGGTAGCCGAGGCTACGACATAACCCCGCCCTTGCGCGCCGACGCCATGCGCTTCACCCGCGGCAATCCGGCGCACGCGTCGGTCTACGTATTGAACAGCGCCCTGTCGTATCTGTCCCGGTTCGATCCCCATGCCATCCAACGCCATGTGCAGACGCTGACGGTGGCGTTGTTGCAGGAACTGGCCCGCCGGCAAATTCCGGTGATGACGCCGGTGGATCCGGCGCGGCACGGAGCGAGCGTTTGCATCGCTTCATCCCGCGCGCAGGCCATCGTCGATACCTTGCAGCAGCAAGGCATCTACACATGGAACGGGCACGGGCGCATCCGCGTCAGTTTCCATGGCTACAATGGCATGGCAGACGTCGATCGCGTGGCGGCGGCGCTGGGCGCGGAGCGGTTCTGACCCGCCCGTGCACAACCGCCTTACGCCAAGGCCGGTCATGCGGCGCCCAGTCGCGCCCCGCCCAGTCGCGCCCCGCCCAGTCGCGCCCCGCCCAGTCGTCCCTTACCCGAAGAACCGCTCGAACCAGGCTAACGTCTCGGCCGGTGCTTCCTCGGCGATGTAGTGGCCGGACGCGACCGGCCCGCCGGCCACCTCGGCCGAACAATAGGCACGCCAGATCGCCAGCGCGTCATACCAGGCGCCGATCCTGCCCTTTTCACCCCATAGCACCAGCATCGGGCAGCGCACCTTGATGCCGGCGCTCCGACTGGCCCGGTCATGTTCCAGGTCGATGCTGGCGGCGGCGCGGTAATCCTCGCACATGCCGCGTATCATCTCCGGCTGCCGCGCCGCCGCCAGGTAGTCGGCCAGCGCATCAGGATGGAACAGATCGTCGCCGCGCGGATCGCGGCTGGTGTGCTGCTGCCACCATTCTTCGGGCGCCTTGTTGATCAGCCATTCCGGGAACGGATGCGGCTGGGCAAGCCAGAACCAGTGATAGTAGCCCAGCGCGAATGCCATATCCGCGCGCTCAAAGTGTTCCAGCGTCGGGATGATATCCAATACGGCCAGCTTCTGCACACGAAGCGGATTGTCCAGCGCGATCCGGTGCGACAGCCGGGCGCCGCGGTCATGGCCGGCCAGCAGGAACTGCTCATGCCCGAAATGGTCCATCACCGCGATCATGTCCTTGGCCATCTCTACCTTGGCATAGGGCGCGTGATCCGGCGTGGCGGGCGGCTTTAGCGAAAATCCGTAGCCACGCAGGTCCGGGCAGATCACGGTGAAGCGCTTCGCCAATTCCGGCGCGACCAGATGCCACATCGCGTGCGTCTGCGGGTTGCCGTGCAGCAGCAGCAGCGGTGGGCCAGACCCGCCATGGCGCAGCCGGATCGTGCCGCCAGGCACCGGCACCTCCGCCAGGGTGAAACCGTCGAAGAACATGCATCAGCCTCCCGGATCAGACCGTTCATAGGCTGCCACGTTGGACCCGATCGCCGTCAGGCGCCAGTTGGGGCCGGACACGGCGGCCCGCATCAGCGGTGCGGCGGCCATGCTGTCCCGGTCCTGCGACAGTTGCACAAGCACGACGCGGTGCGCCGAACCAATGCGGGCCAGGATGCTGTCGGCCGTGTCGGACGGCCGGACCAGCAGCAGCGGCAGCGATGCCGGCGCTTCGATCCCAAAGGCGCCGACAATGCCGACGCCATCATTGCCATAGGGCACCAGCACGACGCCGTCGCCGACCAGCCCCGTGGCCTCCCGCGCCGCAGCCCGGGCGGGCTGCATCGTCTGCGGGGCGAACAGCAGGCCCGCGATACTGGCCGACTGGATCATCAGCACCAGCAGAAGGACCAGGGAGAAGCCTGTCCGAGCCAGCAGCAGGCCGATGAACGGCAGACCGAAGCACAAATAGCGCAGCTCGATCGGGGTGTTGTTGAACGCAGCCCCCAGTAGCAGCAGACCGGCCGGCGTTGCGAGGGCCGCTGCCGGCAGCAACGGGCGATTCCGCCACGGCCGGCTGTACACCAGGGCCGCGAAGCCAGCCACGCCGATCAACCCGCCGATCGCGATCCGCGCGATGCCATTGCAGTACAACGGCAAGCCGCCGAACACCGCCGCGGCCTGATATCCCGCCAGCCGGACAATCGCCGGCACCAACGCAAAGGGCGGAAACTGCCCGGGCCGGGCGCCGTGCTGTGCGGCGAAGAACCACATGTCCAGCGCCACGAACGGGGCGATGCCGCAAGCCGCCAGGGCCAGGCCCGCGCGTGGTGAGTCCTTTCCCGCCGCCCGGTTCGTCACCGCTTCGAAGCCCCCGGCGACCAGCACCGCCACGGCAACGAAGATCGCCAGATAATTGCACGCGCATGCCGCCCCGAACGCGACACCAGCCCGCAGCCATTCCCGCCGCAATGTCAGCAGCGTGCCGGCGAGGGCCAGCGCCTCGGCCATAGCGAAACCGCGGGCAACGCCACCTGTATAGACGAAGCCATAGCAGCCGAGCGTGACAAGCATCGCAGGCAGGCCGGGAATGGCGCAGCGGCGTGCAATGTGCCCGACCAGCCAGATCGAAAGTGTGCCGCACAGCACCGACAGGCAGCGTGCGGCGAACAGGCTGGCGCCGAACAGCCGCCGCCAGAGCGATACGGTCCAGAAATACAACGGCGGATGCACATCCGTTGCGCGTAGGTCCCGCGCGATTGCGGCCAGGCCGGCAAGACCCGACTGGGCCTGGGCCACCCTGGCGGCCGGGAACACCGTCGCCGGCCAGGGTGGCCGGGGCGTCCCGGCGGTCAGGAACAGCGTATACTGCTCGTCGTACTCCGCCCCGCGCAGCCATGCCGTCGCTGTCAGCAGCAGCAGCGTCGCCATCGGCACGATCAGCCAACCCGCGCGGCCACGATCCTTTATGGCGTTAACCAAATCTCAGCACTTTCCGTCCAGGCTATCCGGACTGTGCCGTAGAAAGGTTAATGGAGTGCTTATGCAGGAGACTCCGCCGCGACACCTGCGCCGCCCGCGTCGTCGTCCAGCGATCAGGATGATCATCCGGCTGACGGCGCTGCTGTCTTTGCCGCCGGCGGTGGCGTGGGCCAACCCGGTGGCCGCCCTGCATCGTGGCGTCAACCTGACCAACTGGTTCCGTTATCCCGCCAGCCAGGCGCCGTCGGCTTTGGCCGGCTACATCGGCGACCTGGCCCTGGCCGACCTGCGCCACGCCGGGTTCGACTTCGTGCGGCTGGCCGTCGATCCCGCCGTCGTTGCCGCGCCAACCGGCCGAACCGCCCTGCTGGCCGCGATTCGCCGCATTCAGCATCAGGGGCTCACCGTTGTCATCGCCCCGCATCCAACCGGCTGGCATCTGGAAACCAGCGCGTCGGACCGGCAGGCGCTGCGGGATTTCTGGACCACCCTGTCCGCTGCGCTGCGGCCGCTCGACCCAGCGCGCACATTGCCGGAGGTGCTGAATGAGCCGGTCTTTGCCGGCGACCCGGCCGGCTGGGCCAGGCTGCAGCACGCCGTGCTGACCCTCATCCGGCAGAACCTGCCACGTTCCACCGTGATCCTGACCGGTCAGGACTGGGGTAGCATCGGCGGCCTCCTGGCCCTGACGCCCACGGTCGATGCGCCCAAGGCCGATGCACCCGAGGCTGATGCCAATGTCATCTACAGCTTCCATTTCTATGAGCCGACCGAGCTGACCTCCCTGGCGGCGTATCGGCATGATGTGGACCGGACGGCGCTGGCAGCGCTGCCATTCCCGGTTGCCGGTGCGTGTCCGGTTTCCGCCGCCAATGCCGCAACACGCGACCTGATCCGCTACTACTGCGCGCTCGGCTGGGATGCAGCCCACCTGCGGACACGTATCGATCAGGCCTTCGTCTGGGCGCATGCGCACGGCGTGCATCTGCTGGCCGGGGAGTTCGGGGCGACCGCCGAACTGAACCCCGTGGCGCGCCTCACCTGGATCGGCGCCGTCCGCCGCATCCTGGACGCAGACCATATCGCCTGGGCCCTGTGGGGCTACGACGACATCATGGGATTCGCCGTCCATCGTCCGCCCGGCCGTCGGCCACCCCTTGACCCAGCCCTGCTTGGCGCGCTCGACCTACATACTCCGATGTGATGACGTGACGGAGCGCGACAGCCGATATGACCGCCATGCAAAGCCTTGATCCCGCCGATTGGTCCGACCTGCGTGCGCTCGGCCATCGCATGGTCGATGACATGTTTGACCACCTGCAATCCCTGCGTGACCGGCCGGTGTGGCAGCCAATGCCCGCCGAACTGCGGCAGGAATTGCGCCGCCCGCTGCCCCACGGACCCATGGCGCCGGAGGCGGTCTATGGCGAATTCCAGCGCCTGGTGCAGCCCTATGTCACCGGCAACCTGCACCCGCGCTTCATGGGTTGGGTGCATGGCGGTGGCAATCCGATCGGCATGCTGGCCGAGCTCCTGGCCGGCGCGATGAACGCCAACCTGGGCGGACGCGACCACGCACCCGTCGAGGTTGAACGTCAGGTCATCGCCTGGGCCGCCGAAATGCTCGGCTTTCCCATCGACGCATCAGGCGTCCTGGTGACCGGCACCTCCACCGCCAACCTGATCGGCGTTCTTGTGGCACGGACCGCACGCCTGGGTCCCTCGGCCCGCCGTGACGGCGTGGGCGGGACCGGGCTGGTCGCCTATACCTCGGCCGCCGCCCATGGGTGCCTGCCGCGGGCGATGGAAATGGCCGGCCTGGGGCGGGAGGCGCTGCGGATGGTTCCATGCGATGCGCAGGGCCGTATGCGGCTGGACCTGTTGCAGCAGCGTATTGCGCAGGATCGGGGGCAGGGGCTGCGTCCGTTCCTGGTCGTCGGCACCGCCGGCACGGTCGATATTGGCGCAGTGGACGACCTGGATGCCATTTCGGATGTCGCCGAACGGGAGGCGTTGTGGTTCCACGTCGACGGCGCCTTCGGGGCGACCGCGATGCTCGCGCCGAAGCTGCGCCCGTTGCTGGCCGGCATCGAACGGGCCGATTCGGTCGCCTTCGACTTCCACAAATGGGCGCAGGTTCCCTACGACGCCGGCTGCATCGTCGTGCGTGACGCCGCCGTGCAACTGGACACGTTCGCGGCGGACGCGGTTTACCTGAAGCGGGAACAGCGAGGGCTGGCGGGCGGCGGGGTCTGGCCATGCGATATCGGTCCCGACCTGTCGCGCGGCTTTCGCGCCCTGAAAGTCTGGATGACGCTGTCGGTGTATGGCGCCGACCGGCTCGGCGCGGTGGTGCAGCAGACCTGCGACCTTGCCGGCATCCTGGCCGCGCGCATCGATCGGGAACCGGCGCTGGAACGCCTGGCGCCGGTGGCGCTGAACATCGTCTGCTTCCGCTACCGCGCAGCGGATGGCGACCTGGACCGCCTGAACGCCGAAATCGTCGCCGACCTGCAGGAGGCCGGCATCGCCGCCCCGTCAACCACCACCGTGAACGGCGTCCTCGCGATTCGCGCCGCCATCGTCAATCACCGGACCTTGCCGGTCGACATCGCGATCCTGGTGGATGCGGTGCTGGAAGCCGGGCGGCGCCGCGCCGAGGCGGCCTGAAAAAAGAAACCCCCGGATCAATGTCCGGGGGTAAGTATACAGGGAGGCTTCACGTCTGGGAGACGCAGGGACCCGAAGGCCCCTTTCCAGCGACGGGCGCTGGAACTCTGGCAGCGGTGCTGCCGTAACTGATGCGCTTGTGTAGCCCTGCATCCGGTCCGTGAGCCATACCTGAAAATCGGCAGCCGGCATGAGGTTTACGCATAGCTACCCAAGAGTATTTGCGCTGAAGGTATAGCTGCGGCGCACAAAGCGAGCAGCTCCGCCGAGAGGTGAATTCGCCCGGCAAGCGGTTCAGTGCATCTCCGCCAGTCGCGCCAGCAGAAAATCCCTGAACACCGCGACACGTTTGGAGTTCCGCAGTTCCTCCGGATAGACGAAGAACACGTCCACCTTGGGGCCTTTCAACTCGGTCAGGATCTGCACCAGATCTGGATTTTCCGAGACGACGTAATCCGGCAACGCGCCGATGCCGAGGCCGGAGCGAATCGCCAGCAGCACCGCATGCACCGAGTTCACTTCCAGCAACGCCCGGCGGGGATTGCCGGGGCGGCGGCCGGCTTCGGCAAGCCAGTTCACCTCCTGCACCGGCGGGTGGTGCTGGCCGAACAGCACCAGCCTGTGCGCGTCCAGATCCTCGGCCCGCTGCGGCACGCCGTGCTTCTTCAGGTAATCGGGTGAGGCGCAGACATGCCATTGCAGCGTCATCAGATGCCGTTGCACCAAATCCGGCTGCTTGGGCGGGTGCATGCGGATGGCCACATCCGCCTCCCGCATCGCCAGGTCCAGTTCGGCATCATCCAGCAGCAGCGAAATCGAAACGTCCGGATAGGCCTCCAGAAACGCGTGCAGCCGTGGCGCCAGCCAGGACGAACCGAACCCGACTGTCGTGGTCACCTTCAGGCGGCCCGCCGGCTTTTCCTTGCTTTCGGTCAGCAGCGCCTCGGTAATCGCCAGCTTGGCAAACACTTCCCGCACCGTCCGATTGAGCGATTCGCCCTGCTCCGTCAGGATCAGGCCGCGCGCATGGCGGTGGAACAGCGGTACCTGAAGCGCTTCCTCCAGCGCCGAGATCTGCCGGGACACCGCGGACTGACTCAGGCTGAGCGTATCGCCAGCATGTGTAAAACTGCCCGCTTCGGCTACGGCGTGAAAGACACGCAGCTTATCCCAGTCCATCACCAAGCCTTCTCCCTGCGGCCGGGTGACTGAACACCCTGTTTGGTCAGCCGCCCGTCAATGTGTGCACTGCATCAAAGCCTAACCAAACCTGCACAAGCAATGTGACTGGAATCGGTGCCGTGACGCAATTTCCGGTTACTCGGCCGCCATGGACGGTCGGACTTCCTGCTCCGTAAGGTATTTTTCCGCTTCCAGGGCCGCCATGCAGCCGGTTCCGGCGGCGGTGACCGCTTGTCGGAACACCTTGTCCTGCACGTCGCCGGCGGCAAAAACGCCAGGGACCGACGTCCGTGTGCTGCCCGGGGCGGTGCTGATATAGCCTTCCGAATCCATCTCGATCTGGCCGGCGAACACCGATGTGGTGGGGCTGTGGCCGATGGCGATGAAAACACCGTCCACCGGCAGCACCGATTCGCCCCCCGTGCGCGTATCCCGCAGCCGCACGCCGGTCACGACCTCGGGCGTGCCACCGCCGACGATCTCCTGCACCGTGCTGTTCCAGATCACCTGGACCTTCGGGTGTGCGAACAGCCGCGCCTGCAGGATCTTTTCGGCGCGCAGCGTATCGCGGCGATGGATCAGCGTAACCTTCTCGGCGTGGTGGGTCAGGTACAGCGCTTCCTCAACTGCCGTGTTGCCGCCGCCGACCACCGCGACGGTCTTGCCGCGATAAAAGAACCCGTCGCAGGTGGCGCATGCGGAGACACCGCGGCCTTGCAGCGTCTGTTCGGATTCCAATCCCAGCCAGCGGGCCTGCGCGCCGGTGGCGATGATCACCGATGACGCGACATACACATCGCCTGAATCGCCCGTGCAACGGAACGGCGGTCCGGAAAAATCCACGCTTGTAACAAGATCCTGGATGATGCGCGTGCCGACATGTTCCGCCTGCGCCTGCATCTGTTCCATCAGCCAAGGGCCCTGGATGACGTCGGCGAAGCCGGGATAGTTCTCGACATCCGTCGTGATCATCAGTTGTCCGCCCGGCTGCAGGCCGGCGACCAGGATCGGCGACAGATTGGCGCGTGCGGCATAGATCGCGGCGGTATAGCCGGCCGGGCCGGCGCCAATGATCAGAACTTTGGTATGGTGGGTCTCGCTCATACTTGAACATATCGGCGCGCGGACGGCCGGAGCAAGCGACGACGCACCAACGGCGTCCGATTCCAGCGGGTATTCAGCGGATTTTCACGCGACAACGCGGTACAGACACCGCATTTTATTGCCATGCGCCGATCTGTCCGCCGCCGGGCCGTGCCATTGCCGCCAGCGCGGCGTCTGTCTTCATATCCAGCATGAGCAAAACCGGCGAGGCGCGATATCAGGACAGTGCGGTCGGCCGCGTTGAGCGCGGCGCCCGGCCTGCCAATGCCCCCGGGGATGCCTCCGAGGGTGACCATGCCTGACTTCGATCTGGCCATCATCGGCGCGGGATCGGCTGGCCTTTCGGTTGCGGCCGCGGCAACGCAACTGGGCGCCAGCGTCCTGCTGATCGAGCGTCACCACATGGGCGGCGACTGCCTGAACACGGGCTGCGTGCCCAGCAAGGCGCTGCTGGCCGCATCCCGCGCCGCGCGGTCGCTGCGGGACGCCGCCCGGTTCGGCATTACCCCCGCCGTACCGGACATCGATTGGGACCGGCTGCGGGACCACGTCCACGGCGTCATTGCGAAGATTGCGCCGACCGATTCCGAGGCGCGATTTCGTGCCCTGGGGACAACGGTGCTCCGCGGCGAGGCCCGCTTCACTGACCCGGAAGCCATCAACGTGGACGGGCGGCGCATCACCGCGCGGCATTTCGTCGTCGCCGCGGGCAGCCGAGCGGCGGTGCCGGCGGTGAGTGGGCTGGAGCGGTACTGGACGAATGAGACGCTGTTCGACCTGCGGGAACGGCCCGCGCATCTGCTGATCCTGGGTGGCGGCGCGGTCGGACTGGAAATGGCGGATGCGTTCGCCGGCCTTGGTTGCAAGGTCACCGTGATCGAAGCCGGCCGCATCGCGGCGCGGGAGGACGCTGAACTGGCCATGGGGCTGCGGCTCGCGTTGTCGGCGCTGGGCGTGCTGTTTGAGGAGGATGCCAAGGTTGTCGCCGCGGAGCCTGGCCCGGTGCTGCGGCTGGCCGATGGGCGGCGGATCGCGGGCTCGCACCTGCTGGTCGCCACCGGCCGTGTCCCCAACCTGGAATTGCTCGATCTGCCGGCCGGCCGGGTGGCGTCGGGGCCGGCAGGGATCATCACCGATCCCGGGCTGCGCAGCGTCAGCAACCGCCGGGTCTTCGCCGCGGGCGATATTGCCGCCCCCACCGGTATCGGCCCGCGCGCCTTTACCCATGTCGCGTCCTATCATGCCGGCATCATCATTCGCCGGGCGCTGTTCCGGGTGCCGGCAAAGGTGAATTATACGGCGCTGCCGCGGGTCATCTATACCGATCCGGAACTCGCGCAGACCGGCCTGACCGAGGCTGAGGCCACCGCCTCGGGTCTGGACGTCCAGGTGCTGCGGTGGCCCATGGCCGACAATGACCGGGCAGTGGCCGAACGGGATACCGACGGGCTGGCCAAGCTGGTGATCAGCCGTAAACGTGTGGTCGGTGCCGGGATTCTGGCCCCGCACGCCGGGGAAATGATCAGCCAATGGACGCTGGCCATCGCCCGCCGGGTGCCGGTATCGGCATTGGCAAGTCTGGTCGTGCCGTATCCGACCCGGTCAGAGGCCGGCAAGCGCGCCGCAGCCAGCTTTTTCGCGCCGCGACTGTTTTCGCCGCGCATGCGCTCATTGGTCCGGTTGCTTGCGCGGTTGCCTTAAGCGGGCGCTTCGCGCACTTTGCCGGGATGGACGCCACAACACCGGAACGATCGACTGGCCGCGTCGCCCTTGCGCTACAGGGCGGCGGCGCACATGGCGCATTCACCTGGGGTGTGCTCGACCGCCTGTTGGAGGACGGCCAGCGATTCGATTCGATCTGCGGCGTGTCCTCCGGCGCGATCCTGGGGGTGATGCTGGTGCAGGGATTGGTGCGCGGCGGTGCCGACGGCGCCAGGGCCGAAATGCGCCGCTTCTGGCGCCGGGTGGCACAGGCCCATGCGATCAGTCCATTTCAGGCGGCGCCGCTGGAGCGATGGTTCCTCGGCGGCTGGGACCTGTCCAACTCCATGATGTGGCAGGGTATGGAAATGGCCATGCGGCTGTTCAGCCCGGCGCAGATCAATCCGTTCGGCCACAGTCTGCTGCGCACGCTGCTGAACGATCTGGTCGAACCACACCTGCTGTGCGACCCGCGCGCACCGTCGCTGACCGTCGCCGCCACCGACGTCAGCACCGGTGAGGCTGTGCTGTTCGACAACAAGGCCATCGACGTCGATGTACTGTGCGCGTCTGCCTGCCTGCCGTTCATCTTTCCGGCGGTGCGGATTGGCGATCGGGCCTATTGGGATGGCGGCTATGCTGGCAACCCGCCGCTGGCGCCGCTGCTGCGGCCGATACCGCCGGCGGAACTGATTCTGGTTCGCGCGCAGCCGGCCAAACGCCCCGGCGTTCCGACCACGCCGACCGAGATTACCAACCGGTTGAATGAAATCGCCTGCCACAATGTGCTGTCGGCGGAACTGGCGGCGATGCCCAGTTCTGTGAAGCTTCGTAGCTATGACGCCGATGAGGCTTTATTGCACTTGCCGATATCGACGAAGTTCAGTGGTGAGGAAGCCTTTCTGGCTGAGTTGTTCGAAGCGGGACGGGTGGCCGGCGCGATAACATGAAGGTGGCCGCCGCTAGATCTGGGGCTCGGTGACCAGCAGGGATGACGCCTTTGCCCGGTCGGGCGCCTCGGCCGGCCGGCGTAGCCGCGCCTTGGCCTTGGCCTCCGCTTCGATCAGATCGGCTTCAGCATCCAATTCATTCGCGACCTCGAGCAACATTCCAGAAATACGTATATCGTCCCCATTTTGCGCCATCGCACGAGCGCGGGCAGCCCGACTTCGAAAATAGGCAGCGTCCAAGGCAACCTCCTGTTCCGCTACTCAAATAGCAACGATTCGGCATCTTATATGATCACGTCATGGAGAGCGACTCACCGATCTATTGTTCCGGGCAACATGGTTGAACTGGTTGAGTGGACTGGGGAATGGT
>DAICYU010000349.1 GCA_027311485.1 Acetobacteraceae bacterium | reverse complement strand
AGCGACCGTGGCAGCTGTATGTCTCGATCAAGTACACCGAGCGCCTAGCTGCAGCCGGTATCGAACCATCCGTCGGCAGCGTCGGTGACAGCTATGACAACGCCCGCGCCGAAACCATCAACGGCCTTTACAAGACTGAGGTGATCCGCTGCCGCGGACCATAGAGATCCTTGGAGGCCGTCGAGCTCGCAACCCTCGAATGGGTCCACTGGTTCAACCACCGCCGCCTTCTGCAGCCCATCGGAAACATCCCACCGGCCGAGGCCGAACGACGATATTTCGCCAGGCTGGACCAGATGAAGATCGTCGCATAATTTGCCTAAATCAGCCTCCGGCAAACCCGGCGCGGTTCAGAGCACTGGCTTGCCAGAACCCGATCAAACTCATCGACAACGGTGGCGACATGAAGATCTTTGTGGGTATCGACACCGCCGACGATATGACGGCCCGATTCTTTTTGATTTCCTTGCATACTGGCTCTCCCGGCCCAACCAAGCGTCGGCGGTTCCACCAGAGCCGAATGCCTGGACAGGACAGTAACGCGACTGAACGTCAGGCTCTTCTTGGGTCACATGCATCGGTGAGGCAAAACCTCACAGCTCGACGTTCCAGTCGCCCGACAGACCCAGCGCAAGACACAACACCGGTCGATCAGTATTGGGGTCAGGGCGACTGGGAACACCTCGCTGCACCGGCGATCCTCAGGCAAATCATCGCCCGACACGTCGAGATCATCGCAAGATTACCGGCACCAGCATTCTTATCGTCGGTATTGAATATCTTCGGCCGGCCATGGCGGGCCAGCGCCTCGGTTAGGGCCCCCAGTGTCACAGGAGTTGCCGCCCGGATAGGATTGGAACTTTTTGGGGCACGGATAGCAGACAGTGGCTCGATACGGACAGGCGTACAAGGACAGGTTAGTGGCGCGGCTGCTGCTGCCGGAGAGTTTGGCGGTCGAGGTGGTTTCGCGTGAGGTCGGAGTGAGCGTGGCGACGCTGGAGCGCTGGCGGGCGGATGCCCTGGCCAATGGCGCAGGCGACCGACGCGCTGACGGTGGTCAACACTGGACGCCGACGGCACGGCTGGAAGCGATGATTGCTACGGCTGCGATGGATGAAGCGGCCCGCAGCGCGCAGCGCCTGGTGCCGCGAGCATGGGCTTTATCCGGCCGAGCTCGACGGCTGGAAACAGGATGCCGTTGCGGGTCTCGGCGAGCTGCGTGCGGCCAGTGCAGCAGAGGCTCGCGAGGATCGGCGACGGGGCAAAGAACTGGAGCGGGAACTGCATCGCAAGGACAAGGCGCTGGCCGAAACGGCCGCCTTGCTTGTGCTCTCAAAAAAAATCGCGGCGGTCTTTCACAAAGACGAGGACGCATGATCCGTCTGGAAGACCGCCGGACCCTCACGGATCATATCGCGCAGGCCCTGGCACAAGGTGCGCGGCTCAGGGCCACCGCGCACCCACATCGCCGCCCGCCCCGCGGAGGTCTGGTGCTGGGATGTGACGTTCCTGCCGACACAAATCCAGGGATGCTGGTTTTACTTCTACCTGATCCTCGACCTCTACAGTCGAAAGATCGTCGGCTTCGAAGTGCACGACACCGACAGCGCGGAGCATGCCGCCCATCTGGCCAAGCGCACCGCGCTCGCCGAGGGCGTGCATGCCTCCTCGGTACGCCCGATCCTGCACGGTGACAATGGCGCCACCCTGAAGGCCACCACAGTGCTGGCCATGCTGCACTGGCTGGGCATCAAACCATCCTATTCCCGCCCCGGGTCAGCGATGACAACGCCTTCGCCGAGGCGCTGTTTCGCACCGTCAAGTATCGGCCGGAATTCCCGCTCAAAGGGTTTGCTGATCGCGAGGCCGCCAGAGAATGGGCCGGGCGGTTCGTGGACTGGTACAATACCGTACACCGCCATAGCGGGATCCGTTATGTTACGATATCGCAGCGTCATGCCGGGCAGGATGGCCACGTGCTTGGCGCCCGCCACGCGGTCTACCAGGCCGCACGTGAACGCACCCCCCAGCGCTGGAGTGGGCCGACCCGCAACTGGACACCGGTTGGCGTCGTCACGCTCAATCCGGAGCGCGACGCTGTCGTCCGGGCGGCAACCTCACAAATTCAGCTTTCCGGTTCGATCGGTGAGCCTGCTTTCCGGCCCCGACCTGCCAACGCCCGGCCGCGGCGCACAACGGAGGGGATGGGAGGAGCAGAGCCACCCGGAGCCACGCGCAGCGCCGCAAGCATGGCGAGGCTGGCGAGCACCGGACCTTCCCCGCAGTGAGCACCGTGGCACACTCGGCTCCAGTCGGAGGATAAGCAAGATCGTTACGAAAACCAGGCGACAACTACGTTGACACTCACCGCACCGCCGCAGAACAGTTGGTAATACGGGTTTTCCAACCAGCGCTCGCACAGCCCTTCGTCGGACAGGTTGTGCATATGCTTGAGAATGGCGACACCGGCCATCAGGCGGGTGGGTAACGGCGGACGGCCAGGACGATCGGTGTAAACCGCTCCCAACCGCTGCTCCAGGAAGCCCAGTCGATCTTCGCCGCCAGCTTCGCTAACGGGTGTCCCGGATCGACGATCTGATCGAGCCGAGACCGCAGCAGGTCCTGCTGGCCATTTCGCTCTTGCTTGCTGGCTCGCATGGCAGCCCTCCCGGTTGAGCCGGGAGAGATAGAATCGCACGATGTCGCATCGGGTCAATTTGCAAGAAAACCGCCGGCGATCATATTATTTTCGGCAAATACGATTGCTTGCCCATGTCCATAACCCAAGCAAGCTGAACCGTTTCCCGATTTTTCGCGGACGACTACAGCGTTCAAGGTGAACGCCTGCGTAGCGCAGCTGCCAGGGTGTTTTCGAGTAGGCATGCAACTGTCATCGGCCCCACCCCGCCCGGCACGGGCGTAATAGCCCCGGCCACCTGCGCGCACTCAGCAAATGCAGCGTCTCCGGTAAGTCGGCCGTCTGGCAGCCGGTTGATGCCGACGTCTATGATGGTGGCACCCGTTCGGATCCAATCCGCACGTACCATTTCCGCCCTACCAACTGCCGCGACGACTATATCAGCTCGGCGGCATTCCGCTGGCAGATTGCGCGTGCGTGAGTGGGCAATCGTTACGGTGGCATTAGCGGCAAGCAGCAGAGACGCCATTGGCCGCCCGACAATTGATGAGCGACCCAACACGATAGTACGCGCACCTGATACGCCGATCCCGGCCACCTCCAGTAGCTTCATAACTCCGCGCGGCGTACATGGCACCAACGCAGGGCGGCCTTCCGTAAGCAGTCCGACGTTGAGCGGGTGGAAGCCGTCCACATCCTTGGCTGGATCAACTGCTTCAATTACTACTAGCGCGTTAATGTGCTTCGGAAGTGGCATCTGCACCAGGATGCCATCTACGGTGGGGTCCTGGTTCAGTTTTCGGACAGCACCCACGACGTCAATTTCATCAGCGTTAGCGGGCAGACGAATGGTACGCGCTTCAATACCGGCGTCACGTGCCGCTTTGTCCTTCGTGCGGACATACACAGCGCTCGCCGGATCGTCTCCTACCAACACAACCGCCAGTCCAGGCGTGAAACCCGCACATGCCACGTTTGCAGCGACTTCAGTGCGCACTACGTTGGCAATAGCTTTGCCGTCGATCAGCCGAGCGTTCACAGTTTCTCCAACTTCTCTATTAATTGCTTCGGATCACCTAAAATATGCAACGTCTTACGCCGGCTCGCCTGACCTAAAACGATCGTAACGGTCGAGGCTAATATCCCTATCGCCTTGGCGAACACGGCGCAGGTTGCCTGATTTGCACGCCCACCCTCGGCAGCCTCACTGACGCCGATGCGTAGGCACGGACCATTTCCGCACACCATCCGGCCCTGGATTCCAACGCGACGAGATTTTGGCTGCACCTTGACGCTAACCGCCACGCCATCTGGGCGAATGTGCCAAAAATTGCTCAAAGCAACGGCCGGAGAGTTCCATAAATGATCGACTCATAGATGCTCGGCAGCAACATGCGGGTCGCTTGAAGTAGCAGCAACAGAATCAGAGGACTGATATCAACGTTGCCGAAGCTTGGAAGCAAATTGCGAATTGGCCGCAATGCCGGCTCGGTTATCCGGTACAGAAAGTCCCCAATCGTCCAGACAAGACGGTTGCGCGTGTCTAGCACCCCGAAGGCAGCGAGCATGCTGAACACAGCTGCGAAGATAACCGCCCAGACGTAAAGACTCAGCAACTCATCCAGGAGCCAAAACAGCGTCCGGATCATTTACCAACACTCCGAATTTGGCCGGGGACCCTAACGGTGGTCCCGCTGAGCCGCAACAGCACTACAAGGCAACTGCACCTCAAAAATGATAATTCCCTTTAGAATCTGCTGTCGCTAGGGTTCAGCGCTTGACCAGCCTTGCATTTGGCCGTTTGTGATGGCCAATGTTGCATTCCGCCCTGGCGCCCGTTACCTGGGGCATTAGATGAAAAGCGCAATTGGCAAGCTGGCCCGCTTTTGCCTCCTCTAACACTCTTAATCAATTTTTGTGGGAGTTGTTTGCGCGGAACCAACCAACGTCCTTTCATCTGGACATGCGACGGAAGCAACCCAGCGGATGACGAATCAGGCTTTCCGAGCCGACTTGCCTTCTTTATGACGCGCGGAACGGACAAATTAGGGACCGTAACAAATGGCGGGTGTCGATATACTAGCGTCGGCTTTTAACGGAGCAAATGCAGCATTTTTAGCCGATCTTTATGCCCGGTGGGTGTCCGATCCATCCACGGTCGACTCCAGCTTTGCTGACCTGTTTGCCGCCATGAACGACGAAGCGCGCGCGGTGATTGAAGACGCGAGCGGTGCCTCCTGGGCGCCTAGGCTTGCCTTCTCTGATCGCGGATCCGCTGAAAAAACATTCGGCGGACCGGGCCTTTCGTCAGATCAAATTCGCGCGGCTACAATCGCGTCATTACGCGCATTGATGCTGATCCGGTCCTACCGCGTACGCGGGCACTTGGAAGCACGTCTTGAT
>DAICYU010000348.1 GCA_027311485.1 Acetobacteraceae bacterium | reverse complement strand
TCACCTCGGTTTCCGCGGTCAGCGTGCAATAGGCGTGCAGGAACCCGACCGGCACCCAGATCTGGGTCCAGTTATCCGCCGTGATTTCCGCCCCGACATACTTGCCGAATGTCGGGGAGCCGCGGCGCACATCGACCGCGACGTCGTAGATTGCGCCCTTGATGCAGCGGACCAGCTTGCCCTGCGCATTCGGGCCGATCTGGCAGTGCAGGCCGCGCAGCACGCCGATGCCGTTGGAGACGGCATGGTTGTCCTGGATGAACGGGCCGGGAATGCCGGCATCGGCAAAGCGCGGCTGATTCCAGGTTTCCGAGAAAAAGCCGCGCGGATCGCGGAATCGCGGCGGCGTGATCAGCTTGACGTCAGGGATCGCGAGTGATTCGACGTTCATTCCAGCTCCCCGTCAGCCAATTCCAGCAGCACGCGGCCGAGTTCGGTTTTGCCGAGGTGAAGCGCATGGTTGCGCAACTGGTCGGCGTCGATGAAGCCCATGCGGAAGGCGACTTCCTCGGGGCAACCAACCAGCATCCCGGTGCGGGACTGAATGGTCTGCACGAATGTCGCCGCCTGCAGCAGGCTGTCCGGCGTGCCCGCGTCCAGCCAGGCGCAGCCGCGCGACAGCTTCTCGACCCCCAGCGTTCCCATTTCCAGATAAACGCGGTTGAGGTCGGTGATTTCCAGCTCCCCGCGCGCAGAAGGTTTGATCTGCGGCGCGATCTCATTTACGCGCTGGTCGTAGAAATACAGCCCGGTCACTGCCCAGTTGCTGGTCGGCGCGGCCGGTTTTTCGACGATTTCGATCGCCTTGCCGGCCTGGTCGAACGACACGACGCCATAACGCTCCGGGTCGCGCACCTGGTAGGCGAACACGGTCGCACCAGCCGGACGGGCCGCCGCCTGCCGCAGCAGGGTCGAGAGGTGATCAGCGTAGATCAGGTTGTCGCCCAATGCCAGGGCACACGCATCGCCGGCCAGCCAGTCGCGTCCGATCAGGAACGCCTGCGCGATGCCGTCCGGGGTCGGCTGCTCCGCGTAGGAGAAACGAACGCCGAAGCGGGAGCCATCGCCGAGCAGGCGCCTGAACTGCGGCAGGTCGGCGGGGGTGGAGATCAGCAGGATGTCCCTGATCCCTGCCAGCATCAGCGTGGACAGCGGATAATAGACCATCGGCTTGTCATAGACGGGCAGCAGCTGCTTGGACGCTGCCAGCGTCATTGGGTGCAGACGCGTGCCGGAACCGCCGGCGAGCAGGATGCCCTTCATGCCGCTTTTTCCTTCACCGACATGGCGGTGCCCAGACGCTGTCCGGCATACCGTGCTTCGCGTAACGCCTGCCACCAGGAGCGGTTGTCCAGGTACCAGTCGATCGTGCGGGCCAGCCCGGTTTCGAAGTCGTGCGGCGCCGTCCAGCGCAACGCCTGTTCGGTAAGGGACGGGTCGATTTCATAGCGGAAATCGTGGCCGGGCCGGTCGGTCACGAACCGGATCAGCCGTTCACGCGGGCCGGCGGGGTCGGGCTCGCGCTGATCGAGATGCGCACAGATGGCCTTCACCACCTGCAGGTTGGTGCGAGGTTGACGTCCACCGATCGCGTAGGTTTCGCCGGGCACGCCCTGCTCCAAAACCCGAACCAGGGCGGCGGCATGATCTTCCACGAACAGCCAGTCCCGCATGTTCGAACCGTCGCCATAGACCGGCAGGTCCCGGCCCTCCAGCGCGTTCAACGTCACCAGCGGGATCAGCTTTTCCGGGAACTGCCAGGGGCCGTAATTATTACAAGTATTCGAAACGATCGTCGGCAGCTTGTAGGTATGCTGCCACGCCCGCACCAGATGGTCCGATGCCGCCTTGGTGGCGGAGTAGGGACTGCGCGGGTCGTATGGCGTAGTCTCGGTGAACGGCGGGTCACCGGGTTCCAGCGCGCCGAAGACTTCGTCGGTTGAGACATGGTGGAAGCGGAACACAGCCTGCCGTTCGGGTGACAGCGCGCCGTAATGGCGCCGCGCGGCCTCCAGCAACGTGAATGTGCCGACGACATTTGTTTGCACGAAGTCCGCCGGGCCATCGATCGAGCGATCGACATGGCTTTCCGCCGCCAGATGCATCACGGCGTCCGGGTCATGCGCCTCAAACGCTTCCCGCATCGCCCGGGCATCAGCGATATCGGCGCGGATCAGGATGTGGCGCGGATGGCTGCGCCCGATCTCCAGCGCGTCTTCCGAGGCGGCGTAGGTCATCTTGTCGATATTGATCACGAGGTGATCGGTCTCGCGCAGCAAGTGGCGGACAACGGCCGAGCCGATGAACCCGCACCCGCCGGTCAGCAGAAGCTTCATAAGCTTGCTTTTCCCTAGGCCGTTCAATCTGTCGTGTCGGTAACATTAATTCGACGCCGGCAGCAAGCTGTCAGCGTGTTGCACCGCGAAGAAACAGCGCCACCGCCTGTACCCCCCATGCCCGCAGCTCTGCCGGTGTCAGCGCCGGCGCCAGGCCCACGGCGCGTCGTTGCGGCCCAGCAAGGACAAGGTGCATGAACTGTTCTGCCGCGAAGACGGTATCCTGCCGGGGCAGGATGCCTTGCACCACAGCCCGGTCCAGCAGCCCGGCGAGGCGGGCGACACCCTCGGTGGAACCAGCTTGCCGGATCATCGCCGGCAATTCCGGAAACCGGGCGCTTTCGGCAACCAACAGGCGATGCAGCGCGACGGCTTCGGGCGTCAGGGCAACCGACAGCATCTGATCCGCCGCTGCCAGCAGGGCCGTTTCCAGCGTATCGGCGACGGTCCAGTCACCGGCGGTGGCGAGCCAGCGGGTCAGCAGGCGTTCCAACACGGCCCGGAACAAGGCCGGCTTGCCATCCCACCGGGCATAGATCGTGCGCTTGGCAACTCCCGATGCCCTGGCAATCGCCTCGATGGTGGTGGCCGCATAGCCGTCGGCGAGAAAGGCGGCGGTGGCGCGGTCCAGAATGGTCGCTTCCATCTGGACCGCTGCCTCGGCCGTCGGACGGCCGCCGCTATGCTGCCGGTGTTCGGCGGTCACGCGGTCAGTCGTCCCAATGATGGTAATACCGGTGATGGTAGTACGGTCCCCACGCCGGCTCTATGATACAGCCGGACAGCAGCATCGCCATGGCGATCGCGATGGTGGCGCGGATCAGTGGCTTGACCTGAGACATCGCTGAACTCCCGCTTGCGTTGCTGCAGCACGTATAGTGGGGCATATGAAACGCAACGGGTGCGATGCAATTCAAAATGTAACACGGGTTCGCCCGCCGCGGCGTCCATCATTCGGCGTTCCGTGTCGGGCGTTCAGAAATCCAGGTCGGCGTAGTGGGCCGGCGGCACCGTCCCGGACACCCGGTCCGCCAGCACGCCGCGGAAGCTGGGCCTGCTTTTGATCTTCGCATACCAGTCCTTCGCCGCCGGAGAGATCGACCAATCCAACTCACCGATATAATCGAGCGTGGACAAGTGCGCCGCAGCGGCGAAATCAGCCAGCGACAGCGCCGCGCCGGCCAGCCATTTGCGGGTCTCCGCCAGCCAGGCGATGTATTCGAGGTGATAGCGAAGCGCCGTATAGCCGGTGCGGATGGCGGCCGGGTCCGGATTGCCGCGGCGCGTCAGGCGACGGAGGTACTTCTCGCCATACAGGTTGTTCGTCACCTCGGTTGCGAACTTGCCGTCAAACCAGGCCACCAGCCGCCGCGTCTCAATGCGCTCCGCTAACGTGCGGCCCATCAGGCTGCTGTCGGGGTAGGCCTCATCGAGGTATTCGCAGATGACCCCGGAATCGGGAATCACCAGGCCGTTATCCTCGATCAGCGTCGGCACGGTGCCGGCTGGATTCAGCTCCATGTATTCGGGGCGCCTCTCCCACGCCTTTTCAGTGCGCAGCTCAAATGGAAGCCGCTTCTCCGCCAATGCCAGGCGGACTTTGCGGGCGAACGGCGACAACGGCAGGTGATACAGAACACGCATTGGCTAATTGTATCGCATCCAACGTGACTCGGCACAAAGCGTTGAGTGATGAATGTCGTTGCGGAAGGTGTTGACTCTGCAACTTTCTGTGATCACGTGGCCTGCGTGGTTTCTGGACGCTTCAATGCCCCAGCCAGGTTTCGAACCGCTGCCGCAATTTGGGCAGGTTGTCATGCCAGAATCCGGCATCGATCTTCAGTCCAGCGTTCAAATTGGCCGGGTTGCTGGCCGACACGGCGGCGAGTTCAGGTGGCAGGCTTTCAGTCAGCCCCTTTGCCAGGGCGGCATCCCCGCTTTGCCGCAGCAGCCGCTGCTCGACTGCCGGCATCCCGCTGAAATACAGGAATTGCTGCGCCGTCCGCAGCAGCGGGGTGCCCTTCATGATCGCCCAGCTTCGCACCTCATACAAACTGCCGGCGAACTGCAGCCCGAACTTGCGGTGCTCCTGCTCGGCCAGGACCGATACCGGTCCACTGGGCGCCGACGTCATCAGCACGTCGCCGGAGGCGAGGATCTTCGCGGCTTCGGCGTTGGACGACCACCAGACGATATAGGGCTTCAACTGATCCAGCTTGTGGAACGCACGGTCGACGCCATCGGCGCTGGACAGCGTCTTGTAGACGTCGCCCGGCGCGACACCGTCGGCCAGCAAAGCGAGCTCCAGGCTGCCGCGCACGCCTTTGTGCAGGCCACGCTTGCCCGGATACTTGGCCACATCCCAGAAATCCGACCAGGACGGTGTCACGGGCAGCTTGTCTTTGTCCCAGGCCAGCACGGTGTTCGAGATCATCGCGCCCAGGCCGCAATCACTGACCGCCATCGGCATGTAATGATCCTTGCCGCCAATGGCCGACCAGTCGAGCTTCTCAAACAGGCCTTCGCTGCAGCCGGCGGCCAGTTCCTCGGGAGCAACCAGGACGATGTCCCAACTGTTATCCGGCAGCTTGGCCTGTGCCCGCAGCGCGTCGATGCCGCCGGTCCAGATCTGCTGCTGCACCGGCAGTCCGGTGACGGTGGCAAAAGGGTGGCTGTACGCGAATTGTGTACCCAGCTGCTCCGACT
>DAICYU010000347.1 GCA_027311485.1 Acetobacteraceae bacterium | reverse complement strand
GACGGACCGGGACGGCATCGTGACGTTGACCAACCTGCGGCCGCCGAGCAGCCATATCGACCTGTCGGACAGGCCGCATTTCCGCCATTTCGCCGACCATCCGGACGATCATCTGTATGTATCCGTGCCGGTGCTGGGGCGGGTGTCGCATGTCTGGACGATCCAGTTCGTGCGCATGCTGAAAAGCGCCACCGGCGCATTCGACGGCATCATCGTTCTGTCGGTGCCGCCCGATCACCTGGTACGATTCTACAAGGCGATCAACATCGGCAAATATGGCCGCATCGCGGTCATCGGCACGGACGGGATCATCCGCTCCCGCGCCGGCAGCGGCTTGAAGGTCGGCGAAAAAGCCGCCGGCCCGGTGCTCGCACTGGCGGCCGCGCATGACAGCGGTCATTTCCGGTGGACCGATCCCGAAGACGGGATTACCCGCATCGGCAGTTTCCGCAGGGTGGCGGGCTCCAATCTGCTCGTCTCACTTGAAATGGCGGAATTTGAGGTGACGGCCAAGTCCGACCGCGCCGCACCTGGCTATCTGTTCATCGGGGCGGTCCTGACGCTTGTCATTATCGCCTTCTCGGTTGCCGCGAGCTGGCAACGCGAGCGGGCGGACGCGGCAAGACGGCTGACGAACCTGGCGTTGGAACACGTCGGCGTCGGCGTCATGGTGGTCAGCCAGGCTGGCAGCATTGATATGCTGAACGACCGCGCCCGGGGCATGCTGGCGCTGCCGGACGCGCTTGCGGCTGGTGTTCCATACCACGACCTGATCGCCTTGCAGAACGGGCGCGGCGAACTGGTGCCGGCCAATGTCGACCCGGCGGCGCTGCCCGCCATGCTGGGCGCGCGGCCCTGGCGCGACGTGCCGCCGCGCTTCCGCCGGTCGCTGCCCGACCAGCGGGTGATCGAAACACGGACGGAAGCCCTGCAGGACGGTACCATCGTGCAGAGTTTCGCCGACATCACCGCCGAGGAGGAGGCGCAGCGATCCCTGACCGAGGCGAGGGACGCCGCCGAAGCCGCCGTGCGTGCCCGTGCCCAGTTCCTGGCGGCGATGAGCCACGAGATCCGCACGCCGCTGAACGGCATCCTGGGCGTCAATGAGTTGCTGCGCGGCACCCGCATGAGCGCGGAGCAGGAGGAGTATGCCGCCATCATCCAGCAGGCCGGCGAACACCTGCTTGAGATGTTGAGCGAAATTTTGGACTACACGAAGATCGATAATCAGGGTGTGGAACTCGAGCGCGTCGTGTTCAACGCCGGCGCCCTGTTGCAGCAGGTGGCGGCCCTGCTGCGGCCGCGCGCTGCTGCGCAGGATCTGGCCTTTTTGCTGGAGGTTGCCGACGGGGTGCCGGCGCAGGTGGCCGGCGATCCGCACCGGATCCGGCAGGTGCTGTTCAATCTGATCGGCAACGCGATCAAATTCACCGCGTCCGGGCGGGTGGAGGTGAAGCTGCGCGCCGAACCGGTTCCGGCGGGCGGGTGGCGGCTGCATTTTACCGTGTCCGATACGGGCATCGGCATCGATCCGGAGGCGCTGAGCCGGCTGTTCCAGGAATTTACCCAGACCGACGGATCAATCACCCGCCGGTTCGGCGGCACCGGCCTGGGCCTGGCAATCTGCCGCCGGCTGGTGAGCGCGATGGGCGGGCAGATCAGCGTGGAAACCGTGAAGGGCCAGGGCAGCACGTTCCACTTCGATGTGCTGGTGGAGGCCGTCGTGGCGGACTGTTCGGGCGACGCGGTGCCGGCGGCCGAACCTTGCGACCCGGCGAAGCTGGTGGAGCGGCGGGCGCCGGTTGTGCTGGTCGCCGAGGACAGCGCTGTGAACCGGCTGGTGGCGACCCGCCTGCTGGAACGGCTGGGCTGCTCCGTCAGGCTGGCGGAGAACGGGCTGGAAGCGCTGCAGGCGGTGCGTGCCGGCGGCGTCGACCTGGTTCTGATGGATGTTATGATGCCGGAAATGGATGGGCTGGCCGCCACCCGCGCGATCCGCGCCCTGCCCGGCGCGGCTGGCAAGGTGCCCGTGGTGGGCCTGTCGGCCAATGCGTTCCGCAGCGATGAGGATACCGGCCGGGCGGCGGGGATGAACGGGTTCGCCACCAAGCCGATCGACCGCAAGCGCCTGGCGACTGAGATCGCCGCGGCGTTGAACCTGCGGGCGGCGCCGGAACCGCCGGCGGCGCCGCAATCGCCGGTCCTGCAGGAGTTGCTGGACACGCTGGGTGCGGAGACGACGATGGCGGTGATTGAGGCATTCGGGCGGGATGCGCCGATGACGGTGCGCCGCCTGATGGAACAGGCCGCCGCGGAGCATATTGCTGGCGTCGCGCAGGAGGCGCATGCGCTGGCCGGAACGGCGGGCACATTGGGCCTGGTCGAGATCCGTGATGCCGCCCGGCGGATGGAGCGGGAGGCGAGGGCTTCCGGCGCTATTCCCGATGCCGCTGCCCTGTCACGCCTTGAAAAGGCGCTGCTGGAGGGGGTTGCCGGGCTGCAACGGGACCTGGCAGCGGCGACCGCGCTGGCCGCCGTTTAGGGGCATTCTCGCCGGCTGGCGCACGTCCCGGCATCGCCGCCGGTGACCGCTCGGCAGCGAACAGGCGCGCATCAGAGACCGCGCCCGCCAGTGAACATAACTGTCAAAGTGCAGGCTCGCCGGGAACCATGCCCACCGGAACCGCGCCCGCCGGGAACCATGGCCACCCAGAAACCCGCCTGTCAGGAACCGCGCTCGCCGGGGATATGTTCACCAGGTAACATTCGGGCACCAGGGAACACTCGGGCAACAGGGAAAACTCGGCACCAGGCGACACGTGGGTTGTCAGCGCCTGGACAGGTCCACCACGCCGGCGAAGCCTGTCTCCGTGCCGAATGCCAGACGGGCACCATCCGGGCTCCAGGCCAGCGCCGAGACAGCGCCGTGCCCTGGCGGCACGATCGGCACGATGCGGGAGGAGCCGACATCGGCGATCACCACCAGACCGTCGGCGAAGCCGCCGGCAACGAATTCATCCTTCGGGTGGCAGGCGACCTGGTTGCACAGGATACCGTCGCCGCCGGCCAGTTCCAGCGGTGCCTTGCCCATCGGGCCGCCGCCGAAGAACGGCCACATCACCATCGCGTCAGCGCCACTGCTGGCCAGCCATTTGCCGTTGCGGGTGAAGGACAGGCTTTGCGTCTTGGCGGGATAGCCGCTCATGCGCATGTGCTGGCCATCCGGCAGCTTCCAGCCGTGCAGGGCGTTTTCCTGCATGGCGGTGACCACAGCCTCCCCTTCCGGGTGGATGATGATGCCGGTGTGGCTGCCCTTCCACTCCAGCTTACGCGGCGTATCGGTTTTCGCCGCAACGAACCACAGCGAGGCGCCGTTGTAATGGGACGCGCCGATGCGCTTGCCCTTGCCATCGAACACCAGGCCGGTGACGCTGGACGGGTGCGTCAGTTCCTTCAGCAGGCGGCCGGTTTCGTCGTACAGACGCACCAGCTTGCCGACGCCGGCGGCGATCAGCCCCTTGCCTTTGTCCAGCGGATAAGTGGCGACATGCTCCACCCATTTCATGCCGAACGAAGCGATGTCGGACACAGTGCCGTCGCCGGCGAGGCGGCGCAGCGTGCCGTCATCGCCGCCGGAGATGAAGCCGTCGCCGCCCGGATCGACGGCGAAGCACAGGATGGCGCCATCATGCACCGTGTGCGCGGGCCAATCGGTGCCATTGGCCGCATCCGTGCCAGGGGCCGCGCCGGCGGCGATCCGCACCGTGCCGTCGCCAAGGGCGAAGGCGAGGGTGCGGCCATCGCGGGAAAAGCGCGCGGCGACGACGAAGGCGCTCAGTTCGCGCGAATGGCCGCGGCTTTCCAACAGGAACGAGGCGACGTCGGACTGGCTCATGTCAATCGACCGCGCAGCTTTCGAAACCGCGGCGCAACTGCGGGCGGTTCAGGTTGCGGCCGATGAACACCAGGCGGCTGACCCGCGGCTCATTGTCCTTCCACGGGCCGATGAAGTCGCCGTCGGCGATCATGTGCACCGCCTGGAAGGCGAAGCGCCGGTCGTCGTTGGCATAGTTCAGGATGCCCTTGGTGCGCAGCAGGTCGGGACCCTTGTCCTGCAGCAGCAGGCCGATCCAGGCGTTGAACCGCTCGGGGTCGATCGGCTTCTCGACCTCGAAGCTCATGGACGAGACGTCCTCATTGTGTTCGTGCGACTCGTCTTCCAGGAAGTCCGGCCGTTCGGCGAGGATGCGCTGCAGGTCGAAGGCGCCGCGGTTCAGCACCTGATCGATGGCGACCGCCGAACGCTGGGTGCGATGGATGACGGCGAAGCGGTTGATCTGGCGGATCTGCGCCTCGACGGCGTCCAGTTCCTCGGGCGTGACCAGATCGGTCTTGTTCAGGATGATGACGTCGGCGAAGGCGATCTGGTCGGCGGCCTCGTGGCTGTCCAGCAGGCGCTGCGGCAGGTGCTTGGCGTCCACCACGGTGACGATGGCGTCCAGGCGGGTGCGGGCCTTTACGGTGTCATCGACGAAGAAGGTTTGCGCGACCGGGGCGGGATTGGCCAGCCCGGTGGTTTCGATGATGATGCCGTCGAACTTGTCGCGGCGTTTCATCAGGCCGCCGACGATGCGGATCAGGTCGCCGCGGACGGTGCAGCAGATGCAGCCGTTGTTCATCTCGAAGACTTCCTCATCGGTATCCACGACAAGGTCGTTGTCGACGCCAAGCTCACCGAATTCGTTGATCACCACGGCGTATTTGCGGCCGTGCTGTTCGGTCAGGATGCGGTTGAGCAGGGTGGTCTTGCCGGCGCCCAGATAGCCGGTCAGCACCGTTACCGGGACCTGGCTATCGGCTGCCGTGTTGGTGTCGGCCATGATGGCATGCTCCCACGAATTGGCTGTTGTGCGGTTCGACGCTTGGTCGAGCAATATAGGGACCGTTGGTGGCGTCAACCACGCCTGGTCAGTACATCCCGGCGCAGGGCTGCCAGTTGCGCCGCGATCACCGGCATGTCGAACGCCTTGGCATGGGCGCGTCCGGCGG
>DAICYU010000346.1 GCA_027311485.1 Acetobacteraceae bacterium | reverse complement strand
GGCATACCAGTTCCTTCCGGTTGATCGGGGTGCCCTGGTACAGCCAGGTGCCGTCACGGCGGATCAGGAACGGCAGGTCGCCGACTTCCCTGGGCGCGCGCCGGGGTCGCGGTGCGCGGTTCTGATCACAGCAGGCGGCCATCGCCGAGGCCGCCGGATACTCGGCCGACTTCGCGGCTGTATCAAAGGGCACGCCAGTCTCGTTCACGAAACCGTCTCCAGGTGAATGCCGAACTTGGTAACCGGGACGCGATATAGGTAGCATCCCCCCTTTCGCGAAAGAGCCTATATCTTTCAGCGATCGCAAAGGCGGAAGGTTAAGCCCGTATGACAGTCGGTATGGCGGCAGCGCCACAGGGCGGCAGCAATCCACGCACGCCGATAAGTGAAGACCCCAGCACGATCCTTGCCGCGACCGAGGCGCTGGGAGCGCGCATCGTGCAGGTTCGCGCTGCGATTGGCCGGGTGATCTTCGGACAGGATGATGTGATCGATCAAACCCTGATCACATTATTGTCGGGCGGGCATGTGCTGCTGGTCGGCGTGCCGGGCCTGGGCAAAAGCCGGCTGGTGGAGGCGCTGGGCGTGGTGCTGGGCATGGCGACCAAGCGCATCCAGTTCACCCCCGATCTGATGCCCGCCGACATCGTCGGCAGTGAGGTGCTGGAGGAAACCGAAGGGCGGCGCAGTTTCCGCTTCGTGCCCGGCCCGGTGTTCTGCCAGTTGTTGATGGCGGATGAAATCAACCGCGCCAGCCCACGCACTCAGTCGGCGCTGCTGCAGGCGATGCAGGAACAGCGGGTTGCCATCGGCGGCGTCGAGCATGCGCTGCCGCGCCCGTTCCATGTGCTGGCGACGCAGAACCCGATCGAGCAGGAAGGCACCTATCCGCTGCCGGAAGCACAGCTCGACCGTTTCCTGCTGGAAATCAACGTCGGCTATCCCGACCAACAGGCGGAACGGGCCATGCTGCTGGCCACCACCGGCGCGCATGATGCCCGGCCGGTGCAGGCGATGGCGGCCGAGGACCTGCTGGACGCGCAGGCGCTGGTGCGCCGGCTGCCGGTGGGCGACAAGGTTGTCGACGCGATCCTGGCGCTGGTGCGCGGCTGCCGGCCCGAGACGGCGGGCGATGACATGGTGCGCCGGCATGTCGCCTGGGGACCCGGGCCGCGGGCGGCGCAGGCATTGATGCTGGCCAGCCGGGCGCGGGCGTTGCTGCAGGGGCGGCTGGCGCCGAGCATCGATGACGTGGCGGCGCTGGCGCGTCCGGTGATGCGGCACCGCATGGCGCTGAATTTCTCGGCCCGGGCGGATGGCATCCTGTTGGCGGACGTCATCGACAAGCTGGTTGGCACACTTGGCTAAACCACCCAACGAGGCGAACGCTGCCGCGTTGGCAGCCCCCTTGGCGGCAGCCCCCTTGGCAGCCGAGGCGCTTGGTTCCCGCCTGCCGCCGCTGCTGGTGGCGGCGGATCGCGTCGCCTCAACCGTGGCGCAGGGCGTGCACGGCCGGCGGCGGGTCGGGCAGGGCGACAGTTTCTGGCAGTTCCGCCATTTTGTCTCCGGCGATCCCCTTGCGCGGATCGACTGGCGTCAGTCGGCAAAGTCGGGTCGCGGCGCGCCGGAGGGCTGGTTCATCCGCGAGACGGAATGGGAGGCTGCGCAGACCGTGTGCCTGTGGCGCGATGCCTCACCGTCGATGCGGTGGCGATCCCGCCAGGCGGCTGTGGAGAAACGCGAGCGGGCAAATCTTCTGTTGCTTTCCCTGGCGTCCCTGCTGCTTCGTGGCGGGGAGAGAGTCATGATGATGCATCAAAACGCCCGCCCCGTGGCGAGCCGGAGCGGATTGGACCGGTTGGCGGCCGCGTTGCAGCTGGCCGACGACGATGGCGGCCAGCCGCCGGCGATTCCGCTGCCGCGTTACGGATCGGTGGTCCTGTTCAGCGACTTCCTGTCGCCACTGCCGGAGCTTCGGGCGATGCTCGGCCGTTTCGCCGCAGTGCCGGTGACCGGCTATCTGCTGCAGATCCTGGACCCGGCCGAGGCTGTTCTGCCCTATCAGGGCCGGATCCGTTTTCGCGGCGTCGAGAAGGAAGGCGATGCGCTGATCCCCCGCGTCGAGTCGGTGCGGGATGCGTATGCGGAGCGGCTGAAGGCGCAGCAGGACGGGCTGGCGGCGATGTGCGCCAGCGCCGGGTTCGGCTTCGGCGTGCACCGAACCGACCACCCGCCCGAGATGGCGTTGCTGTCACTCTACACGGCCCTGGGAACCCGATGATCGTTGCTGGATCGCAAACAACTTCCGGGTGCGTCGAACACCTGATGACCGTTTGCGGATTGACCATCCGATGACCCCTCACGCGTCGGGAACATGATGATCTTCGCCGCACCCTGGGTGCTTGTCGGCCTGCTCGCCCTGCCGCTGCTGTGGTGGCTGGTTCGGGTGACGCCCCCGGCGCCGCGTTCCGAGACCTTTCCCGCCGTCCGCTTCCTGCTGGGGCTGAAGGCCAGCGAGGAAACGCCTGCGCGGACGCCGTGGTGGCTGCTGGCGCTGCGCCTGCTGGCGGCGGGGCTGGTGATCGTGGCGCTGGCCCGCCCTGTGCTGGATGCCGGCACCGCGCTGGCCGGCAAAGGGCCGGTGCTGCTGGTGATGGACAACGGCTGGGGGTCCGCCAGCGACTGGGTCCGCCGCAAGCAGGCCGCCGGGGCGCTGCTGGACCGCGTGCAGCGCGCCGGGCGCCGGGTGGCGCTGCTGGCCACGGCCGAGGATGGCAGCGGCGCCCCGATCGCCGCGACGCCCACCATGCCGGTGGCCGAACTGCGCGCCCGCCTGGCCGCGATGCAGCCGCAAGCCTGGCCGCCGGACCGCACCGCCGCCGCAAAGGCCATCGACGCCTGGCAGGACAAGGCAGGCGCGTCCGTCATCTATGTGCCGGACGGCCTGACCGACGGCGCCGATTTCCCCCGCTTCGCCAGCGCCCTGCGCAATGTCGGCGCGGTGACCGAGGTGTGTTGCGACGTGGCATCCTCGCCGCTGCTGCTGCCGCCGACCAGCGAGGCGGACAAGCTGGTGGCGCACCTGGCACAGGTGCCGCGGCTGACGCCGACCGCGGTCAGTGTGCTGGCGCAAAGCGGTGACGGCCGCACGCTGGCACGCACGGACATCACGGTGCCGGCCGGAGCGTCGGTCGCCTCGGGCGACATCGCGCTGCCGCCGGAACTGCGCAACCGGCTGACGCGGCTGGTGCTGGAGGGACCGCCGAGTGCCGGGTCGGTCGTGCTGCTGGACGAACGCTGGCGGCGCCGGCCGGTGGGGCTGATCGCCGGCGACCTGGCGAGCGCGGACACGCCGTTTACCGGGGCAATCTACTTCCTCAAGCGTGCGTTGGAACCGTATACGGAATTGCGGGAAGGCGATAACGCCACGCTGCTGAAACGCGACATCTCGGTGCTGGTGCTGGCCGACCGGCCGCTGCAGGCGGGACCGGAGCGGGATGCGCTGGACGCCTGGGTGCGCAAAGGCGGCCTGCTGATCCGCTTCGCCGGCCCACGCACGGCCGAGGCGGCGACGAACGATACCGACACGCTGCTGCCGGTGCGCCTGCTGGCCGGCGATCGCCAGCTTGGCGGCAGCCTGTCCTGGAGCAAGCCGGCCGGGCTGGCGCCGTTCCCGCCCAACTCCCCGTTTGCCGGACTGCCCGTGCCGGGCGAGGTGAAGGTGAACCGCCAGGTGCTGGCTGAGCCGACAGCGGATCTGGCCAATCATACCTGGGCCACGCTGGAGGACGGCACGCCGCTGGTGACGGAAAAGCCCGAGGGCGCGGGCCGGATCGTGCTGTTCCATGTCACCGCCAACGCCGACTGGTCCAACCTGCCGCTGTCCGGCCTGTTCGTGGAGATGCTGCGGCGCATGGTCGCGCTGTCGGTCGGGGTCGCCACGCCGCAGGGCACCGCGATGCTGGCGCCGGCGCAGACCCTCGACGGGTTTGGGCTGCTGGCCGATCCGCCGGCCTCGGCGGTGGGGCTGCAGGCGAACAAATTCGCCACCACACCGGTTTCGCCGCAGCACCCGCCCGGGCTGTATGGACCGGAAAGCAGCCGGCAGGTGCTGAACCTGGGCGCGCGCATCGCGGCCCCCCAGGCATCACCGCCGATCGCCGGCGCCACGCTGGAAACAGTGCACGGCGCGGTGCGGGAACGGGCGCTGGGTCCGCCGCTACTGGCCGTGGCGGTGCTGCTGCTGTGCGTTGACATGCTGGTGTCCCTGGCCCTGCGCGGGCTGCTGCGGGGCCGTGTGTCCGCTACCGCGGCCGTCCTGCTGTTGCTGGCCGTCCCGGCGGCGCATGCGCTGGACAGCAACCCCGACCCGGCGATCGCCACCCGGCTGGGCTACATCGTGTCCGGCGACGCGAAGGTGGACGCGACCGCCAGGGCCGGGCTGGAAGGACTGTCCGAGTACGTCAACGCCCGCACTGCGGCGACATTGTATGAGCCCGATCCGGTGACGCCCGGGCAAACCGACCTGAGCCTGTATCCACTGCTCTACTGGCCGATCACGGCCGATATTCCAGACCTGACCGGCCCGCAGGCGGCGGCGCTGAACGACTATATGAGTCGTGGCGGCATCATCCTGATCGACACGCGCGATTCCGGCTCGGGCGCCGGCTTCGCCCCGGGCACCGAGGCGGCGCTGCGCCGAATCTCCCACGCATTGGTGGTGCCGCCGCTGGCGCCGCTGACCAATGAGCACGTGCTGTCGCACGCGTTCTACCTGCTGTCCGACTTTCCCGGCCGGTTCACCGGCGATACAGTCTGGGTGCAGCGCGACCAGGACCGGACCAATGACAGCGTCAGCCCGGTGATCATCGGCGGCAACGACTGGGCGGCGGCCTGGGCCGAAAATCCCGACGGCAGCTTCCCCTATGCCGTCATCCCGGGTGGGCAGCGCCAGCGCATCCTGGCCTTTCGTTTCGGCGTCAACCTGGTGATGTACGCGCTGACCGGCAACTACAAGGGTGACCAGGTGCACGTGCCGGCCATCCTGCAG
>DAICYU010000345.1 GCA_027311485.1 Acetobacteraceae bacterium | reverse complement strand
CCATCATCGCTTCGGTGGTCGGGTCCGCACGCAGGATGCTCTGCAACTCATGCACCCGGTACTCGCTGGGCTCGTAGATCAGCTTGCCCGTTGCGGTGTAGAGCGGGGTGATCTGCCGCAGTGTCAGCCAGGTGCACAGCGGGATCAGGATCAGCGCCGCGATCAGGACGGCGCGGCGCTGCCGGATGGCCGAGACGAATGGGAACAGGTCTGTGCCCGCCGCTGGGTCCGGGTAGCGGCCGACGGGCAATGGGTGCTGGTCCGGACCAGGGAGAGGCGCTGATCCCGCCGTCTGTGCCGGCCTGTCGAGCATAGGCTGTCTGTGGCCCTTTTGGTCGATGCCCGGACGGTTTTGTCCAGGACGGTTAAGTCGGACACCGACCTAGCGTGAATTACTTAACAAATTGCTAATACCGACTTCGTTGCGTCGCAGGGCGACCGGCGCGGCGTTAACCAAAAATTAGTAACCCAGGTGTATGTCGATGACGGGCCGAAACACGGTCTTGTTACAACCCTAAAACAGGGTTTTCGTTCCTTGCGCATGCTCGTGTCCTTGCTGTGCCTGCTGCTTTTGTCCGCCTGCCAGCCCGGAAGCGGCCTGCCGGAGATGCCGGCGGCCGCTTCCGGGACTTACCGTCTGGGGCCGGGCGATGTGGTGCGCCTGATCACCTATGGTGAGGAGCAACTGACCGGGGAATTCCGGGTCAGCGACAGCGGGTCGATCGCGCTGCCGCTGGTCGGGACGGTCGCGGCGTCCGGCCTGTCGCCGGATGCGCTCGCGGCCCGTGTCAGCCAGGTTTTGGTGCGGGCGGATGTGCTGCGCACGCCGTCAGTCTCGGCCGAGGTGGTGGCGTACCGGCCGATCTTCGTGCTGGGGGAGGTGAGCAAGCCCGGTCAGTATCCGTATCAGCCCGGCATGACGGTGGTGACGGCAGCGGCGGTTGCCGGTGGCTTCACCTATCGGGCCGTCCAGGGCTATGTTTCCATCGTCCGGACCAAGAACGGCGTCGCCGTCGAGGGACGGGCGAACCGTCAGGATTTCATTCTGCCGGGTGATGTCATCACTGTTTTCGAGCGCCGATTTTGAACATCCCGCGTGCCGCCGCCTTGCTGATGCTGACGACCGTGGCGGTGAGCGCGGCGCCGGGTGGTTCCGGGTCGGGCGGTCCCGCGCTGAGTAGTCCTGCGATGGGGCCTTTGCATATCATTGGTGGGCCGGCGACAGGCGGCTGCATCACCGGTGCCGTCAGGCTGCCGTCGCAGGGGCCTGGGTTCCAGACCATTCACCTCGACCGTAGCGCCTTCTGGGGTGCGCCGCAGACCATCGCCAACCTGGAGCGTCTGGGCCAGGAAGCCGCCGCGGCCGGGCTGCCGACCTTGCTGGTCGAAGACATCTCCCGCGCGCGCGGCGGGCCGCTGCCGGGCGGCCATGTCAGCCATCAGATCGGGTTGGATGCCGATGTCGGGTTGGACATGCGGCCGCGGCCGCCGATTGTCCTGGCGAACCTGAACGGGACAGAGCTGCGCAGCCTGGTCCGGCCGGATCAGCGCGACGTCGATCCATCCGTCTGGTCGCCGCGGGAGATCACACTGCTGCACATGGCGGCGAACCTGCCTGATGTGGACCGCATCCTGGTGAATCCGGCGATCAAGCAGGCGCTGTGCCGAGAGGTAACCGGCGACCGGCACTGGCTGCACCTGATCCGGCCCTGGTATGGGCATGCCGCCCATATGCATATTCGTTTCCGGTGTCCGGCCGGCCAGGCGGACTGCGTGCAGGCGCCGCCGCCGCCCGCCGGCGATGGGTGCGACGCGACGCTGCAATGGTGGTTCGATCAGCTGAACGCGCCGCCGAAGCCGGAAGTTCCGCACGTGCCGCCGCCGTTGCCGGCGGCGTGCACGGCGATTCTGGGCGAGGCCGGGTAGCGTTCGGCCGGCAGAACGCCGATGGGGGATCGCTATTCCGGTGCGGTCAGCGGCTGGTTGCCGCAGGCTGCAGCCGGAACACCGTCGTCGGCTCCTGGGCGTAGTGACGCGGCCCACGCAGGGATGCGGCGGCGCGGTCGAGATCCTTCACCAGCGCTTCCAGCTTTGCCGTATCGTTGGGGAACGATCGCAGACCGGCGGCTCGGGCCCTGGACTCGAACGAGGTTTCGGCCATGACGACCTCCATGAGGTGCATCGCTCAGGTCGCCATGGCCGGGCGTGTCTTGCGCCAGCCGGTTGCCTGTTCATAGGCATGGCCGGCGCGGAACACGGTCGCCTCCTGAAACGGTTTACCGACGATCTGCATGCTGACCGGCAGCCCACCGGCGCCGTAACCGGTGCAGACGCTGAGCGCCGGCAGGCCGGTGACGTTGAACGGCATGGTGAAATTGGGCTTTTCCAGCATCGCCCATTTCGGCACCTCGGTGATTTTCGGGGCCTCGGCCGGGGCGCTGGCGGTGATCAGGATATCCAGGTCGGCCATGGCGGCGGCCATCTCCGCGCACAGCAAGCGCCGGCGCCGTACCGCCTGGAAATAATCCGACGCGCTGATCAGCGGCGCCAGGGCCAGCCGGTCGCGGAACAGTTCGCCGTAGTCGTTGAAGCGGCTTTTCAGCCAGGGCTCATGCACGGCGTAGGCTTCGGTGGTCAGGATCAGCCAGCCCGCCGCGTTGTAGTCGGTCATCGACGACAGGGTGACGTCGCGCACCTCGGCACCGTCATTGCGGAAGATGTCCAGGGCGTCGACGATCCCTTTAAGCACGGCCGGGCTGGCCGGATGGTCGGTTTCGTGGAAGTGGCGGATGACACCGATGCGCAGCCCTTTGGCGCCTTTGCTCAGGTCGGCGGTCATGTCCGCGACCGGGCGGTTGGCGCTGGCCGGGTCGGCCGGGTCGTAACCGGCCATGCCCTGCAGCAGCAGGGCGCAGTCCTCCACCGTCCAGGCCAACGGGCCGGTGTGGTCCAGGGTGAAGGACAGCGGCAGCACGCCCCAGCGGCTGGCGAGGCCATAGGTCGGCTTGATGCCGGCCAGCCCGCACAGCGCCGCCGGGCCGCGGATCGAGCCGCCGGTGTCCGACCCAGTGCCGCCCAGCACGAGCCCCGCG
The DNA here is from genome assembly GCA_027311485.1 of Acetobacteraceae bacterium. Taxonomy (GTDB): domain Bacteria; phylum Pseudomonadota; class Alphaproteobacteria; order Acetobacterales; family Acetobacteraceae; genus Rhodopila. Next base: position 1,959 of record DAICYU010000345.1, on the reverse strand, counting down.
GCGACCGCGGCGCCGGTGCCGGAGGATGAGCCGGCGGTGAAATGATCGGTGTTCCAGGGGTTGCGCGCGGGCGGCCAGGGCAGATCGAAGGATGGACCGCCCAGGGCGAATTCGTGCGTGGCCAGCTTGCCGAGCATGACGGTGCCGGATTCGGCCCATTTGCGAACGACGGTGCTGTCGGTGTCCGGCACGTTGTCTTCAAGAAGCTTCGAATGCGCCGTCGTGCGGATGCCGGCGGTGTTGTAGATGTCCTTGTGCGCGATCGGGATGCCGTCGAGCTTGCCTTTCAGCGCACCGCTCATCATGCGGGCCTCGGCGGCACGGGCATCGGCCATGGCGCGGTCTTCGGTGACCAGCAGGAAGGCGTACAGTTCCGGATCGAGCTTGCCGATACGGTCCAGGCACATCCGGGTCAGTTCGACCGGCGACAGTTTTTTCGCGGCGATCTGGCTGGCCGCCTCGGCGATGGTGAAGTAAGGCGGCATCATTTCACCTCCGGCTGGAAGGTCAGCGCCGGTTCGGCCTCCCGCGGCATGGCAGCGGTGGCACGGTCGATCATGCGGCGCAGCAGGGGATAGGCCTGATACAGCGTCGCTTTCTGCGCATCCGAGAGCGGCAGCCCGCTTTTTTCGTACAGCGCGTCGAACGCTGTCTTGCTGATGTCCGATGCCATTAAGGCTCCCCCATTATGCTTCGGCCAGTTCCCGCGCCCACACGCAGCGGGCCATCGCGCCGCTTTCAGTCGTAACGACAGGAATATCGCCCTGGCGACAGGTATCCATTGCATGACGGCAGCGTGGTGCGAAGGGGCATCCGGGCGGTAATTGGGCCAAATTCGGCGGGCTGCCCGGAATTGTTTCCAGCACGCGCCCGCGCATTCCACCGTGCACCGTGGAGGCCAGCAACCCCTGCGTGTAAGGGTGCAACGCACTGCGCATCACATGTCGTGTCGTTCCGGTTTCAACGAACCGGCCGGCGTACATCACGGCGATCCGGTCGGAGATTTCCGCCGCCGCGCCGACGTCGTGCGTCACAAATACCATCGCCATGCCCAGTTCCTGCTGCAACTGTCGCAGCAGCAGCAAAATCTGGATCTGCACAGTCACGTCCAGGGCGGTGGTCGGTTCGTCGGCCAGCAGGACGCTGGGCTTGCAGGCCAGCGCCAGGGCGATCATCGCCCGCTGCCGCATGCCGCCGGACATTTCGTGCGGATAGTTCTTCAGCCGGCGTGCGGCGGACGGAATTTTGACCTGCTCCAGCAAGCCCAGGGCGCGCTGCATGGCGGTGCGGCGGTCGCAGCCTTCGTGCTGGACGATCGTCTCGGCGATCTGCTCGCCGATCGTATAGACAGGATCCAGGGCGGCCATGGGTTCCTGGAAGATCATCGACACCGCGCCACCGCGCAGCTTGGCCAGGGCCGCGGCGGGCAGGCCAAGGATTTCCTGTCCGTTCAGCCAGACCTTGCCGGACACGCCGGCATAGGCCGGCAGCAGGCCCATCAGCGCCTTCAGGCTGACGCTTTTGCCTGAGCCGGATTCGCCCAGGATGGTCAGGGTTTCACCGGCGCCAAGGCTGAAATCGACGCCATTCACGGCGGCGACATCGACGCCGCGGCGACGGAACCGGACGGTCAGGTCCTCGACACGCAGGACAGGGGCGTGGATGGTTCCGTCAGGCATGGGTGGTTGCCATCTGTGCTTCCGGGATGATGCAGGCAACGACGTGCGTGGGGTCGGCGTCATTGACCATCGGTTCGGCCAGGGGCGGCACTTCCTGCGCGCAGCGGGCCTGGGCGAAGGCGCAGCGGGTGCGGAAGCGGCAGCCCGAGGGCGGATTGATCGGGTTGGGCGGATCGCCGGTCAGCGGCATTTCCGTGGTGCGCCGGTCGGGGTCCAGCGTGGGCTTGGAGGCGAACAGGGCGCGCGTGTAGGGGTGGCGCGGATGGCGGTAGATCGAGTC
>DAICYU010000344.1 GCA_027311485.1 Acetobacteraceae bacterium | reverse complement strand
GCCCCCTGGCCGCCAGATGGAATTTCGACCTTTCGCATCGCCCGCCTAGCCCCGCCGCTGCCGCACCTGCCCAATCACGTAATTCGTCCGGCCGTCCACGACGCCCCTACCGGGTCGCGATCCAAACAGTGAAAATCGAGCAGGGTTTGGTGACGATCAAAGACCTCGGAGCACAACGCCCCCTGCTAATCGCCATCCCGCAAGCGACCGGTAAAGCCATTTCGCTAACCGCTCCTTTGCATCTTGCAGCCCAAGCGACCGTCGCGAATACGCCATTCGATCTTTCTGGCACGGTCGGTTCGGTTGCACGGTTGTCGGGCATCGGCGCGGGTAACTGGCCGCTCGATCTCGCCGTGAAACTCGGCGGAGCGACCGTCCAGGTCAATGGCGCTATCTCCCATCCTCGCCGCGGCGAAGGCTATGATCTGACCGTCTCTGCCGCCATCCAAAATCTGGCGCCGTTGCTGGCACTACTGCCGCCGTCATGGTTCAGAGGGTGGCAACCCCCGCCGTTACAAAACCTGTCACTGCACGCCCGCATTGTCGACCAGCGTTCCGTGGTGCCCGCGATCGACGATCTCTCTATTCAGGCCGGTACGTCAGATCTCGCGACGGTCGGGCCAGGGCTTCAGCTGAAAGCGTTGTCGGTACGAATGGCTTCACTGGACCAACCGGTTACGATCGCCGGGAATGGCCAGCTCAATCAGTCCGTGTTCTCACTCCACGGGTCGATCGGGCCGTTGCAGGCCCTTTTGCCCCGCGCCTGGCTGCCGGCGAGCATGCCGCCGCAAGTCAATTATCCGGTGACATTCTCCGCGCAGATCGGCGCCGCAAACTTTAACCTTCAAGGGGCGATCGCGACGCCTGAAAAGCTTGCCGGCGCAGCACTGGCCCTGTCGGCGAATATTCCGAACCTCGCACAATTGGGCGGGGCGGTCGCCTTCCCCCTCCCCAATTGGACCAACATCGCGCTGAAAACAGCCATCATCGACCCGGGCGGGCTTGGATTGCGGAAGGCGATCGGGCTCGATGATCTTAGTTTCAGTATGGACCACGCAGCATTTGGCGGCGTTGCGGATCTGTATCTCGGCGCTAACCCTACGCTGGACGCCGCATTGCAGGCTTCCAAGATCGAGCTCGATCCATTGCTTGCTGCATTTCCCCAGGCGACGCACGCCGCCGCGCCAGCCGCCGGCAGCCTTGCGCCGGACCAGGCGCCACCGGCGCCATCGTTCATGCTGAGGACATTTCCACTCGGACTGCTGCGGCGCGCCACCGCGAACATCGAACTGGCCGCCGATACCCTGGTCTGGAACCACGCAACCTACGCCGCGCTGCAGGGTCACGCGGTACTGGCCAACGGCGTCCTTAAACTCGCCCCCCTGCATGCTCAGCTTCCGGGCGGGAGCATCGATGCCAGCGTCAGCCTTGATACCGGAGCGTCGCCCCCCGCCGCGACGTTCGATCTCACGGCGCCGGCCTTGGCGCTCGGTCCGCTCCTGCAGGCCTTCGGCATCGTCGGGACGGCACAAGGGACGGCGCAGCTTCAAATTCATGGAAAGGGCAAAGGTAACGATTTGCAGGAGCTCGCCGCCGGCCTTTCAGGACAGCTTGGGCTTGCCTTGGTCAATGGGACAGTCGACGGGCGCGTCATCGTAGAGATGTTCGGCGCGATACTGACGGCTGTCGGACTGCCTGCCGACCTCGCCGGCGCGCAAGGTCCGGTGCCTGTCCGCTGCATGGCGCTGCGGGTCGATGCCGAGCACGGCATCGGCACGGTTCGCGCCTTAACGCTGGATACAAGCCGGCTGCTATTGCAGGGCGGCGGTAAGGTCAATCTTGCGTCCGACACGCTCGCTCTGGTGCTAAGGCCACAGATGCAGGTTGCCGGCACGGAAGTCAGTGTACCGGTGCAGGTCGACGGCCCGTTTGCAACGCCGAAGGTCTCCGTGGCCCCTTCGGGTGCGCTGAAAGCGGCGGCAAGGGACGCTGCCGGCCTGACCGTCAGCGCCGCGCAGGTGGCATTCGGCAAAAACACGGTGCTCGGCAAGGCCGCCGCCATGCTGGGGTTGGAACAGCAAACCGATATCTGTCCGGCGGCACTGAAGCTTGCCCGGCTGGGTGGCTCCGGTCCGGCGGCGCCGCCGATGACGGCCGCCCAGCCGGGTAATACATCGGCTCCATCGCAACCGAAGGATCTGTTGAAAGCGCTGCTCGGACAATGAGGCGATTTTGGTCGGGGGCGACCGTCGTTCAGACCGGCGCGAAATACGGCGTGGCCCTGGATGGGAAGCCAGTTCGCCTTCCGAATGGCAGCGCGCTCGCAGTCCGATTCGCAGCACTCGCAAACGGGATTGCAATGGAATGGAATGTCGCGAAGGAGGATTTCGCACCGGCCGACCTGCCGCTGACGCAACTCGCCGGAACCGCGATTGAGCGTATTGCGCCGCAGCGGGCTGGGATCGTCGAGGCGCTCATACGTTATGGAGTAAACGATCTTCTCTGCTACCGGGCGGAGGACCCGGAGCTGGCGGCTGCCGAAGGACGGGCGTGGGATCCATGGCTACGGTGGGCACAATCCCGGCTTGGTGCAGCGCTTCGGTTCACCCATGGCGTACTGCCGATCGGGCAGCCGACCGAAGCTGCCGCATGTTTCGGTGCCCATATCGCGTCCATGGACGAATTTCAGCTAGCCGGACTTGGCGTCATTGTGCCTGGCCTGGGCAGTCTGGTGCTTGGACTTGCCGTTGCGGCTCGCGAACTCTCACCCGACGTCGCCTGCGAAGTGGCTGCGCTCGACGAAACTTGGCAGGAAGCGCGATGGGGGGCCGACCAAGCGGCGATCGCGCGCCGTCATGCGATCGCCAAAGAGGTTGCGGACGCCTACCATTTCATGATGCTGTGCAGTCATGAAGGCGACTCATTTGATTATTACGGGACGGGTCCAGGGCGTCGGGTTTCGTGACTGGCTGGCCGGCGAAGCACATCGCCTTGGACTTGCCGGCTGGGTCCGCAATATCGGGCATGATCAGGTCGAAGCCCTGATTGCCGGGGAAACCAGTGCCGTCGAGGAGTGCCTGCGGACATGCCGGCGGGGGCCGCCATTGGCCTCTGTCAAAAGTATCACGGATGCAAACGCCCAGCCGCCCGCGGAGGCCGGATTTCATAAGCTCGCTTCACGTCCACATGCGTAGGCGGGCGCGTTTTTAATATTGCAAAACTCAGGAATGCAGGGTCAGAGGATCCGACGGCGCCGTTTCCCTACGCCCGTGAAACACAAAAAACTTTTGCTTCTTTTTCTTGAGAGAGGGAAGCTTTCCCATCTCCCGCGATATCCTAAAAAAACAGTATTCCCATTAGCCCAAAAATCGGCGTCAACAGCAGGATCATGATCCCCGAGTAAGAAAAAAAACCCGGCATCCGCACCCCACGACGGGAGGCGATCGCGCGGATCATCAGATTTGGTGCATTCCCGAGATAGGTCACCGGACCGAAAAACACCGAACCGGCGGCGAGTGCGCTGAGCAGATGGGCTGGTGGCTTGATTAAAGCAGCGGCATCGCCGCCCGCCGCCTGGAAAAACACCAGATAGGTCGGTGCCGCATCCAGCACCGCGGAAGCAATGCCAGACGCCCAAAACCAGGCCAGCGGCATCGGCGCCAGATGCGCGGACTGGAGCAACCGAAACGCCGGAGCGATCGTAGCGAATACCGCGAAGAACAAGATGATGATCTCCCGCATCGCACTCCAGGCGAAGCGGTTCTGGTTGCGAATCGCGCGCGGCGTGCGCCATTCGGAAAGGCTGATACAGCCGACTTCAAGAAGCATCACGGCCAAGTGCTCGCCGGCGATACGGGCGCCAAGCATCTCCACGTCACCCGGATGCCAAACGCCTTCGAGTGGGATCACCGCGCAGAGCAGGACCAGGAGCGTGATGTTTACACGGCCGCGGATGCGAAATGGTTGTAGCCTCGGGCTTGGTTCGCGGCGCGCCAGATAAAAGTCGATCGCGGTGCACAGCGCCAATACCGGAACTGCAAGCAAAAGCAGTGGCCCCCAGAGATGCAAGAGCGGCCATAGGAACGGCACCCCTCGGAGAAATCCGACAAGCAAGGGTGGGTCTCCGAGGGGCGACAGTGCGCCCCCCGCGTTGCCTATAAGAATAATGAAGGCAAGCACGAGATGCCTAGTCTCACGTCGATGTGCGTTCGCCGCCAGTAGGGGATGGATCAACAACAGAGAGGCACCGATTGTCCCCATGATCGAGGCCAGGAAACTCCCTATGACTAGGAGCAAACAATTTCCGGCCGGCCGCCCCCAAGGCCCCCCCTTGATTCCAATGCCACCGCCCAAGGCATAGAGTGCCAGTAAGAGCAGGATGAAGGGTAGAAATTCGGCCAAAGTGACCTGCCAAAGCTCAGCGATCGCGTGGTCGGCGCTACTGACAGAGGCGTTGAGCGCCAAATACAAGGCCACAAAGCTTCCTATAATGGCAGCCATGCGCCGGTGCCAGAGCCGGGGGAAGAGCCCGGGAAACACCGCAAAACTCAGCAAAACCCCCGCGAAGGGGATCGCCTGGACGAGTTGCCCCATCAGCCCAAGCCCGATACGCTATGAAAAAGCATTCAGGAGCCCGTTTTTCATGGACATGTCAGGCGAACGTCTTATCGAAGCACCCCGCGAAAAGGTGTGGGCGGCGCTGAACGACCCCGAGGTCCTGAAATCCTGCATCCCCGGCTGTGAGACCGTTGAGAAGGTATCGGATACAGAGCTGAAGGCTACAGCCGCGGTCAAACTCGGTCCGATCGCGGCGCGGTTCGCTGGCAAGGTTCTACTCTCCGATCTCGATCCGCCGAACGGATACACGATTTCCGGCGAGGGCCAAGGCGGCGTTGCCGGGTTTGCGAAGGGAGGCGCGAAAGTCGCGCTGTTGCCGGATGAAAGCGGAACGCGCCTGTCTTACACGGTCAATGCCCAGATCGGCGGCAAGATGGCCCAACTCGGCGCACGGCTGATCGACTCCACGGCCAAGCAATACGCCGAAACCTTTT
>DAICYU010000343.1 GCA_027311485.1 Acetobacteraceae bacterium | reverse complement strand
CGTCCGCCTCAGCCTGATTTCCGCTGTCGCGCTGACCGCCTTCGTGTTTGTCGAGCTGCGCCACAAGGACCCGCTGATCCGCTTCAGCCTGCTGGCCCGCCGCAATTTCGGCTTCGGCACGCTCAGCAATGTCATGGTCGGCTTCGCGCTGTATGGATCATCGTACCTGCTGCCGCAGTACCTCGCTGTCTCCCAGGGGTTCGACGCCCAGCAAAGCGGGGAGGTGATGGCCTGGACCGGCCTGCCGCAGCTGCTGATCATTCCATTCGTGCCGTTGCTGATGCGCCGGTTCGATTCCCGCGCCCTGGTCGGCTTCGGCCTGCTGGTCTTCGCCTTCAGCTGCTTCATGAACCTGTACATCGACAAGAACTACGCGGCGTCGCAGCTGTTCGTCCCCGACGTCACCCGCGCCTTCGGCCAGGCCCTGGTGATGACGCCCCTGTCCGCCATCGCCATGGTCGGCATTGCCCCAACCGAGGCGGGTGCCGCATCCGGCCTGTTCAACATGCTGCGCAACCTTGGCGGCGCCATCGGCGTGGCGGCGATCGAGACGTTCTTCACCAAGCGGGAGCAGTATCACTCCTTCATCATCAACGCCCATGTCTCGCTGTTTGAGCCCGCGACCCGTGACCGGCTTGAATCGTTGCGGCAGCATTTCATGATGCATGGCGTGCCGGACCCCGCCGCCGCAGCGCATCAGGCGCTGGTGGCGATCGGGGAAACGATCCGGGCCCAGGCGACGCTGATGGGCTACGCCGACTGCTTCGGTCTGATCGGCGTCGTGCTCCTGGTCGCCGTCGCGTCCATCGCCGTGCTCCGCAAGGGTGCATCGGCCGGCGGCGGTGCGCACTGATCCCGGTATTCCGGGGCGGTGACGCCGGGCCGCCCGCACACGCCGATTGAGCACCGGTGTGTGCAGGCGCTACCCTGCCGCCGTTTTCGGTCATAGCCCATTCCGGGCACAGCCGGTCCTGATAGAACATGGGGTAAACCCAGCCCTGGCATACCTGGTCTCGGCGAAATAGGAGAGCGCCCGATGGTCCGTGCCATCATCATCGTATTGATGCTGGCCACCGGCATCCTAACCACCGGCACGTTCGCCACCGGCTCGGCAGTGGCGCAGGAGGATGGGGCAACGCTGAAACCCGGCCCGGGGCTCGCGGTAGTGACCGCCGCCTGCGCCGCCTGCCACACCCTGGACTATATCACGATGAATTCCGTGTTCCTGACACCGGAGCAGTGGAAGGCGGAGGTGCTGAAGATGCGGAAGGCCTTCGGTGCCGGGTTTGACGACCAGACCGCGGCCATTATCGTCACCTATCTGGCGGCAACCTATGCGGTGGCCCCGAAACCATAGCCGGCCCTATCCAGACATCCGTACACACAAAGGCCGGGTTGCCCCGGCCTGTGCAGTTCGTCCGAGTGATCGGAACGATCAGTTGCGGTCCATGGCGGACGGGCCGTAGTGCGGATTGGCGTAGCTCGAAGGCACACCCTGGGCAAAAGCACCGGCGCTGAGGCTCAGGCCCAGAACCGCAACTGCAGCAAGGATCAGGTTCTTCATCGTCGTCTCCATCGTTTGTCAGGCACCATGCCCGGCTTTGCTGTCGACAAGATGGATTTAATCGTCCCCGAAGATAATTCGGTTTTTGGGGATTAGATCTATGCGAAAATTCGTTGAATAACCCAGCAGAGCGGAAGGCGGAAACGGGACTGGCCAGCACCGTGAGGCCGCCGGCCGGACGGGATACCGTCCAGGCAACGCCAAACGCCACGATGCGACGGCAAAACGGGAATATTGCCGCCGCGTCTTGCGCCGACGCCAGCAATTCACGCAGCCCGGGGCTGACGATGGTAACCGCCGTCTGTCAGACCCTGGCCCGTATCGCGATGAACGCGCGTCCCTGACGGCGAAGCGGCAACCTCCACCAACCTGAACGAAGCCGCCGCCCGCGCGCTGGATCGCGACGAGATGGAAGGCGGAGGCGCTGGAGCTGCAGAAGGCCTTTGATGCCGGGTTCGACCATCAGGCCACGGCCATGATCGTTACCTGTCTGGCGTCACCTATCTGGCGGCAACCTCGCGGTGCCGCCGAGGCCGTAGCCGGCCCTATCCAGACATCCGTACACACAAAAGCCGGGTTGCCCCGGCCTGTGCAGTTTATCCTCGTTATCGGAACGATCAGTTGTGGTCCATGGCGGACGGGCCGTAGTGCGGATTGGCGTAGGTTGCGGGCACGCCCTGGGCAAAGGCGCCGGCGCTCAGGCTCAGGCCCAGGACGGCAACCGCAGCAATAATCAGGTTCTTCATCATCGTCTCCATCGTTTGCCAGGCACCGTGCCCGGCTTTGCTGTCGGCAAGATGGATTTAATCGATCTTAAGGATAATCAGGTTTTTTCGGATTATATTTATGCATAAAATTGTTAAATGACCCGGCGGAGTGGGTGGCAGCAACCTTTCAGCCCCGCCGGCGCGGGCCCGCCCGCCTGGACAGCACACCATCCGGGCAACGTCAAAACCGGGATGCGACGGCGAAAGGTCAATATTCCCGCCATGACACCCTTGCAGGACCGCCTCGCCTGCCCTCCATTATCCCTATGCCCCCGCCCTTGCCGCACGAACCCAATCCACGTCTCGCCGCCAACGTCATGCACTTCGCGCGCCTGCTGCGCCGAGCCGGCCTGCCGGTTGGGCCGGCGGAGACGATCGCAGCGCAGGACGCGCTGACCCGCATCGACCTCGGCTCCAAAACCCAGGCGCGCACCGCGCTGCGCACGGCGATGATCCACCGGCGGGAGCATCGGGAGGTGTTCGACCAGGCCTTTGCCCTGTTCTGGCGCGATCCCGCCGCCGCCGAACAGGCCGCGGCGATGGCGCTGTTCGATGCCCAGAAGAAGCCGAAGACCGAGAAGCCGCCGCCGGCAGCCCGCCGCGTCGCGGAGGCGTTCGCGCCGAAGGCCGACAAGCCGCGGCAGCCGCAGGAGGAACCGCCGACCACCGACATGGCGATGACCGTCTCGGCCCAGGAACGCCTGCAGCAGATGGACTTCGAAGCCATGGGCGCGGCCGAGATATCCCAGGCCAAACGGGAAATCCGCCGCCTCGTGCTGCCGCTGGACCTGCGCCGCACCCGCCGCGCCCGGCCTGATCCGAACGGCCCCATCACCGACCTGCGCCGCACGATCCGCACCAGCCTGCGCCAGGGCGGGGAGATTCTGAGCATCGCCCGCAACCGCCGGATCACCCGTCCGCCGCCGCTTGTGGTGCTGTGCGACATCTCCGGCTCGATGTCCCGCTATGCGCAGATCCTGATGCACTTCCTGCACGCGGTGACGAATGACCGCGACCGCGTCCACGTCTTCCTGTTCGGCACCAGGCTGTCCAACGTCAGCCGCCAGTTGAAGGCGCGCGACCCGGAGGTCGCGTTCCAGATGGTCGCGCATGCCGTGCCGGACTGGTCCGGCGGCACCCGCATCGGTGAAGCGCTCGCGAGTTTCAACCACCTCTGGGCCAAGCGCGTGCTGGGCCAGGGTGCCGTGGTACTGCTGATCACCGACGGCCTGGACCGCGACGGCGCCCACGGCCTGGCGGAAAACATGGACCGGCTGCACCGGTCCTGCACAAGGCTGGTATGGCTGAACCCGCTGTTGCGCTGGACGGGTTTCGAGCCAAAATCACAGGGCATCCGCGCCATGCTGCCGCATGTGGACGAATTCCGCCCGGTGCATAATCTGGCCAGCCTGCGCGCCTTGATCGAGTCCCTGTCCCGTCCCGCTCCCCAAAAGGGAACCAATTGAAGGGAACACTGCTATGAACCCCACCGAAGCCGAGGATGTCCTGGCGACCGCCGCCGCGTGGCGCGCCGCCGGGGAACAGGTCGCGGTTGCGACCGTGACAGAAACCTGGGGCAGTTCGCCGCGCCCTGCCGGCAGTCAGATGGCTGTGACGAAGTCGGGCCGCATGGCCGGCTCGGTGTCCGGCGGCTGTATCGAAGGTGCGGTGGCCGACGCCGCGATGAAAACGATCGACAGCGGTGCCCCGCAGTTGCTGGACTTCGGCGTCAGTCATGAACGCGCCTGGGAGGTCGGCCTGGCCTGCGGCGGCAAGGTAAAGGTGTTCGTGGAGAAGCTGAACTAGATCGCTCGGGCGCGGCCCGGCATTGTCGAGCCGCGTGCCATGCCGGCATCGTGGCCGGGGCGTGTCTGGCGATGATGGCGGCGTATGGCGTGCTTCGTCCCGCCCGCGCCGCTGACCATCGGCGGCGCCAATCGTCCCGGCGTGAACCGGACGGTGCCGATTGTCCGCCCGGTCGAGGAGCGCGATCGACGCGGTCGCACTGTTCTGCCTGCGGCGATCATGGTCTAGAAGTCTTTGTTTTGGCGAATGATTCATGCCCTCCGGCTTTCGGCCCCAGGCGATCATGCTCTAAGATACGCATCCTTATCGCGGGAAAACGTTCATGACCCCAGAAATCCTCGCCGCGCTGGAACAGGCGAAAAAAGACAAGCGGCCGGTTGTCCTTGCCACCCGGCTGCCGACTGGCGAACAACGCCTGCTGCCCGACCCCGCTTCCCCCGCCGACCTGAACGAAGCCGCCGCCCGCGCGCTGGACCGCGATGAAAGCGGCACGGTGAAGATTGGCGACACCGACTGGTTCCTGCATGCCTACAACCCGCCGCTGCGGCTGATCGTCGTCGGCGCCGTCCATATCGCCCAGGCGCTGGTGCCGTTTGCCGTGCCCTGCGGCTTCGCCGTCACGGTGGTCGACCCGCGCCGCTCCTTCGCCTCGGACGAACGCTTCCCGGGCGTCGAGATCTCCACCGAGTGGCCCGACGAAGCGATGGACCGGTTCGCGCCGGACAACCGCACCGCCGTCGTCACCCTGACGCACGACCCGAAGCTGGATGACCCGGCGCTGGACCGGGCGCTGAAGTCGCAGGCCTTCTACATCGGCTCCCTCGGCTCCCGCCGCACCCATGCCGCCCGCCTCAAGCGCCTGCGGGATCTCGGCCATCAGGACAATGCCCTGTCGCGCATCCGCGGCCCGGTCGGCCTGA